>JALTKC010000544.1 GCA_027076245.1 Gammaproteobacteria bacterium | reverse complement strand
AACTCCTGAAATATTAATGATTTAAGATAAAAAGTTCAGAAATTAAATTTTCTTTAGGCTGTTGGCAAACTGCCGGTACAGAATAATAAAAATAATCACATTCAGTATCCCCAATATCGCAAACAGACTGTACAGGCTCATTCTCATATCCAGTAGAATCATGGTTGCTACCGCGGATACCACCATAAACAGAGCATTTACAATATTATTGGAGGCAATGGTTCTGGAACGGGTTTGGGGATCACTGCATTCCTGCAAAATAACGTATAAGGGGACAATATAAAAACCACCTGAAATACCCAGCATAAGAACAGAGGTCAGGATCAGGATTTGAGCTCCCCCCGCAAACATGGATAACCAGCCCTGTAAGCCCTGATTAGTAAGAACTGAGCCTGCTTCTACAAGATGCGCACTGGATAACCAGACGGCCAGTGCAAAAATACTGATACCCACAGTTCCAATGACTACCCACTTAATACTGCTATGCAGATCCTTAGACTTACCGGCCATTATAGACCCCACACCAATACCCACTGAAAACAGGGTCAGTAACAGGGTGACCACCTGTTCATTCCCATGCAGTATTTCTCGGGTATAGCCCGGTAAAACAGCCAGTATGGTTGCACCGATAAACCAGAACCATGATATGGCCAGAATGGCACCATATATCAGGCGGTTTTGCATTGAATCGGTAATAATATTAAAGGTTTCTGTAAAGATATTAAAGTTTAACGTTAACTTGCTGTTTGCCGATTCAGCCAGTGGGATTTTCCGGCTGCTGAGCCAGCCGGCCAGAGCAATACTGATCACCAGAATACTGATATATACTTCCCCTTTTCCTTCAAACATTATCACAACACCGCCCACCAGTGTACCGGTCAGAATGGCCAGAAAAGTACCCATTTCAATAATACCATTTCCTTTTAACAAGCCTTCTTCATTAAGATGCTGGGGTAAAATACTGTATTTAACCGGACCAAATAATGTTGACTGACAGCCCATAAAAAACAGTACGGCAATTAAAAAATAAATACTCTGCAAATAAAACCCCACCGCTGCCAGCAACATAATAGCTATTTCCAGTATTTTAATCATACGGATTAAACGGGATTTTTCATACTTGTCTGCCAGTTGCCCGGCCAGTGCGGAAAACAGAAAAAATGGCAGAATAAATATACCGGCACTCAGTGGTATTAATAATTCCGATGACATTTCAGTATATTGGGCAGCTTTAAATGTGATTAAAATAATTAAGGCATTTTTAAAAACATTATCATTAAAAGCCCCAAAAAACTGGGTCCAGAACAAAGGGGCAAAAAACTGACTGCGCATTAGGCTGCTGAATTTCATAATTAAACCTGGTTGGCTAGTAAGAAAATTGTTCGTTAATCACTTAAACAATAGCACACAATTAAACATTGTTCAATATAATGTTTTTTAGAAAAGATGTTCATAAAGCATTTCAGCTGTTTTATAACGATAATAACTGTGTTTTGGCTTTCTCAGCATAATAACAAAGGGAACAATCTTATTTTGAGGGGATATCATATAACCGGCAAAGGTCGATATACCATTTAAGGTTCCGGTTTTAGCCAGAAATCTTTCATCATAGTCTCTTAACAGATAATGAAAGGGCTCGAAGTGCTGCAGGATTTTTATAAACTGTCTGGCGGTAAAACGGTTCTGTCTGGATAAACCCGATCCTTCAATCAGGGAAAAGTCTTTTAGTCCAATAGTTTGAGATAGAAAGTTGCGTAAAGCTTTTTGCCCTTTTGAGAGATCTGCCGGTATTCCATATTCTCTGGCGCCAAGGATCAACAGTAACTGATTCGCAGTCAGATTATTGGAGTAATACAATAACTGCTGAACGATTTCTGACAATGGTTTTGAATAATGGGTGTAAAGTTTTATGCTGTCATTTGGAACCGCTTTATGCGTAATGGATAAGGGACTGGATACCGCAATCCCCTGTTCAGACAGTTTGTAATAGAGTAACTCAGCAAAATAGACCAGATTCTGTTCTTCATTATTACCCAGGTTAATTCTTTGCTTACCGTAGGGAATTTTTCTGGTCAGTTTTCTGACCGTTGGGGTTAAGGGTGTCTGCGGCTCGGCACTGCTGAGTGTTCCCTGCCCGGATTTATAAACGTAAATGGTATTATAATTAACCACCAGCGCACCAATAGAAGCATCATAAGGATTATTACTGCCGGACTGCCCGTTAATTTTCTGACCGGGTTTAAAAAAACTGCTGTCCATTATAATCCCCTTAAGCTCAGTATTATTGAGCTTTTTCAGAACCGGTTTTAATTGCAGGGCTATATTCGTCAAGGATTCAGATACCAGAGACGGATCACCATAACCTTTTACTGCCAGATAGTTATCAGACGTCAGATAAAATTCGGTAGGAATTCGATAACC
>JALTKC010000543.1 GCA_027076245.1 Gammaproteobacteria bacterium | reverse complement strand
GCGTATAATGTGTGCTATATCGGAGTAATATTATAATGAAAACAACAACCCTGAATCCCCTGTCTGAAAGCAAGGCAGAGCTGCAACCAAAATCCATGGCACTACTGTCACAAATAGCCGGTGCTATTATATTGGGGCTGGTTGTTCTTTATGCTGTCGGTTTTTTGCCAACTGCAGAAGCACACAATGCTGCCCATGATACTCGTCATACCTTTGCATTCCCCTGTCACTAAACCATTAATGTTATACAGGTTATAAACTTTTCGTTTAGTCTGTTTTTTTAATGCATAACAATCTGTGATCAACCGGCTGAAGGATTACCCATCTTACAGGTTATGTTTCCCCGGATAAAGAGAGTTTTTTATGTTGTTTCGTAATATTATTTTTAGTGCTCTGTTGGTGGGCATTATAGCGGGTCTTGTGTTCAGTGTTATACAGCAATTTCGGGTGTCAGATATCATTTATGCTGCTGAAAAGTTTGAAAGCAGTACGGAACAGGAATCGCATCAACATACCCCTTCTGGTTCTGATGCAATGAGTGGGCATCACCATGATGAAGAGGCGTGGGCTCCGGAAGATGGTGCAGAACGAATTTTTTATACGGTGGTAGCCAATATTCTGTCTGGCATCGGTTATGCAATTGTATTGCTGTCTTTGATGAACCTGGTCAGTATGTATAAAAAAACACCTGTAAGTTTATTGCAGGGCATAGTCTGGGGTGTGGCTGGCTATCTTTCGGTTTTTATCGCACCTTCTTTTGGCCTGCACCCGGAAATACCGGGTATGCAGGCTGCAACGCTTGAAGCTCGTCAAATCTGGTGGGTATTTACGGTCATATCCAGTGCAACGGGACTGGGATTACTATTTTATCTTACAGGTGCAAAAAAATTATTTGCTGTTTTTTTTCTATTGATCCCTCATCTCATTGGGGCACCTGCTATTACGGGCAGCCCGTTTAAGCAAATGGATCCTGAAGTCGTTCTACAGTTAACAGAATTACATCAGCAATTTTTGATCGCTACCGGTGTTGTTAATGGAATTTTCTGGCTATTATTGGGTGCTCTATCAGCATGGGTACTTCAAAAATGGTCATCTCAAAGTATTAACAATCATTAATGACTACAGAATAGGGGAAACTGAAAATGGAATTAACATACAAAAACACTTGGTTTTTATTGAAATCCGGTATAATATGCCCCATATAAGCTTTAACTAATTTAATTACTCAGCAATTTAATTTATCCGATTTAAAACCAGGAGCCCGATTTATGGACGTAATGCAGCGTATTGATGATGCCGTAAAAAATAACCCGATTGTGATCTTTATGAAAGGCACACCACAAATGCCGTCCTGCGGCTTTTCATCCCGTGCAGCTCAGGCACTGATGAATACCGGTGTTGAATTTGCCTATGTCAATGTCCTGCAGGATCCGGAAATATTTGAAAACCTGCCACGCTATGCCGACTGGCCAACTTTCCCGCAGATTTACATCAATCACGAACTGATTGGCGGCTGTGACATTACCCTGGAAATGTTCCAGAGCGGTGAACTGAAAAAAATGTGCGAAGAAGCCGTTGCTGCTTCAAAAGAAGGCGCAGAAAAAGCAGAATAACTATCTGCTTTATGCGTTTAAAAAGCCCCAACAGAGCAGTCTGAACGGGGCTTTTTTATTGCCAGTTATTTTTGAGTAAATTATTTAACGGTTATTAGGAATTATCCAAAAAAACAGCTAAGCTCTTACTTAACACTTAACACTTAACACTTAACACTTAACACTTAACACTTAACACTTAACACTCTACCCCCCCTTACGCCTAAACACCGTATGCTTACAGGAAGGGCAGGGCGGAATACGCCCCGGCTTATTAAAATGCAGCTCCTTACCGCAGTTCTGGCATACCAGCACCCCGATACCGGTAATTTCACCGGTATGCCACTCATTGGCGGTCTCTCTCAGATGATCCAGCTCTAGTCGGGTTTGATCCGCCATACTGGCAAATACGGAGAGAATCTTGTCCTCAATTAACTGCTTGTCAAACTCCAGCCATTCCAGAAAAGTTTTGTTTTCCTTTTCCATTTTTTCAGCGGCATCCTGCAGATCTCGTTTTACATAACGTGAAATCAGGTCAATTTCTTCTGCAGTCCATTCTTTTAAGTCTGTTAAAAACTCTTCAGCTTCCTTAACCCCGTTAATAATCATGGGGCCGGCATTTTCATCCGCTTTTTCCGTCCACTCTGAAAGTTTGTCCATCATGGTGTTGTAGCCCTGCACCAGCTTGTCAGCAGCCTGTTCAAGGTTAATTTTGTGGTCACTATCCTGAGTCATCGGCTTTTCCTCGCTGAAATAATAAAAGGGAACATTGGGTATTTTCTGTTTCAAGTATAACTTAAAATCCCCTTACTTGGATAATAAATAATGGTACAATTCATAGCTTAAAAAACATCTGTCAAACCTATAACAGTCAGGAATAATATTTAATGAGTCAGGCGTATAACCCGGAGCACATTGAGCGGGAAGCTCAGCAATACTGGGAAGACAACAAGAGTTTTAATGTGAGTGAAGATGAGAGCCGGGAAAAGTACTATTGCCTTTCCATGTTCCCCTATCCCAGCGGACAACTGCATATGGGACATGTACGCAACTACTCAATTGGTGATGTGCTGTCTCGTTTTATGCGTATGCAGGGTAAAAACGTCCTGCAGCCCATGGGCTGGGATGCTTTTGGTCTTCCGGCTGAAAATGCCGCCATGAAAAACAAGGTGGCACCGTGCAAATGGACTCATCACAATATTGATTATATGCGTGGTCAGCTAAAACGCCTGGGCTTTGGCTACGACTGGGAGCGGGAAGTTAAAACCTGTGATCCGGACTATTACCGCTGGGAACAATGGTTGTTTACCCGGCTGTTTAAAAAAGGCATCGTCTATAAGAAAAATGCGGTAGTTAACTGGGATCCGGTGGATCAGACCGTACTGGCCAATGAACAGGTAATAGATGGCCGTGGCTGGCGTTCTGATGCGCTGGTGGAGCGTAAGGAAATTCCCCAGTGGTTTCTGAAAATTACTGACTATGCAGAAGAACTGCTCAATGATCTGGAGCAGCTTGACGGCTGGCCGGAACAGGTCCGCATTATGCAGAAAAACTGGATTGGCCGTTCTGAGGGGGCTGAAATCAGTTTTTCAATAGACGGCTCCGACGAAGTTATAAAAGTCTTTACGACCCGTCCGGATACCTTAATGGGGGTCACCTATGTTGCCGTTGCGGCAGAGCATCCTCTGTGTCTGCGGGCGGCTGAGAATAATGCGGATTTACAGGCCTTTATTGAAGAAGCCAAAGTCATGTCCACCGCTGAAGCGGATATGGAAACCATGGAAAAAAAGGGTATGGATATTGGCATTAAAGTTATTCATCCCATTACCGGTGGAACAGTTCCCGTTTATACCGCTAACTTTGTGCTGATGGGCTATGGTGAAGGCGCGGTCATGTCGGTTCCGGCTCATGATCAGCGTGATTATGAATTTGCCAGAAAATACGGCCTGCCCATTAAACAGGTGATTGCACCGTTAGATGACCAGGAGGTTGATCTGGATAGCCAGGCCTTTACCGAAAAAGGTCGGCTGGTTAATTCCGGTGAGTTTGATGCCCTTACTTCGGAACAAGCCATGGCAAAAATTCCTGAAGCACTGGAGCAACTGGGCAAGGGTAAAAAACGTATTCAGTACCGTCTGCGTGACTGGGGTGTCTCCCGTCAGCGCTACTGGGGTACACCGATACCCATTATTAACTGTCCCGACTGTGGCTCTGTACCGGTGCCGGAAGACGACTTGCCGGTAAAACTGCCGGAAGATGTGGTGATAACCGGTGCCGGTTCACCGCTGAAAAAAATGCCGGAATTTTATCAGTGCCAATGTCCGCAATGCGGTGGTGAGGCGGAACGGGAAACCGATACCTTTGACACCTTTATGGAATCCTCCTGGTATTATGCTCGTTACTGCTGTCCGGATAATGAGCAGGCCATGCTGGATGATAGGGTCAATTACTGGGCGCCGGTGGATCAGTATATCGGTGGTATAGAACATGCGATCCTGCATTTGCTCTATTCCCGTTTTTACCACAAGCTGATGCGCGATGAGGGGCTGGTGAAGAGTGATGAGCCGTTTAAAAACCTGCTGACGCAGGGGATGGTGCTTAAGGACGGGGCCAAAATGTCCAAGTCCAAGGGCAATACTGTGGATCCGCAGGGCATAATAGATAAATACGGAGCCGATACCGCCCGCCTGTTTATGATGTATGCCGCGCCTCCGGAACAGTCACTGGAGTGGTCTGACAGCGGCGTGGAAGGCCAGTATAAATTCCTTAAGCGTTTATGGCGTATTGTCCATGAGCATATTGAAGGCGGTCTGGCCGGTGAACTTAACCCGGATCAACTGGATGCGCAGGCCAGAAAACTGCACCATAAACTGCACCAGACCATCGGTTCAGTAAGTGATGATATTGGCCGCCGACATACTTTTAATACCGCTATAGCCAAGGTGCGGGAACTGCTGAATATGATGGAAAAAATGACCGGCCATCTGGAGCAGTCTGAAGCGGGACGAGCCTTAAAACAAAATGTGCTGGAAAATGTTATTCTGATGCTGTCACCAATAGTGCCGCATATTACTCACAAATTATGGCACGATCTGGGGCATACTACAGCGATTGTAGAAGAGGCCTGGCCGCAGGTGGATGAATCAGCACTGGTGGAAGACAGTGTGCAATATGTGGTGCAGGTAAACGGCAAACTCAGAGACAAACTGGAAGTGGCCAAAGACACCGATAAGCAAACCATTGAAAAACTGGCTCTGGAAACACCCGGAGCCCTGCGTAATACTGAAGGCAAAACAGTACGAAAAGTAATTGTAGTGCCGGGTAAACTGGTTAATATTGTGGCCAACTAGCTCTGACATTATACGAAAAATTTAAAAAGGCTTATAAAAATAATGAATCAATCTATTCTGTTAAAACCACAAATTTTGTTGCTCATACTGAGTCTGTTTCTGGCTGGCTGCGGCTTTCATTTACGCGGCGATCTGGTGCTGCCGGAACTGTATCAGCGGGTTTATCTGGTGGACAATGGCAACCGGGATATCAGTAAGCCACTGAAAGCGGCGCTGGAAAGTGTAGGCACTAAAATAGAGCCGACGGCTGAAGCAGCAACCTCTGTGGTGACCTTGCTGACCAGTGGGGTACAGCGTCGGGCACTGAATGTGGCCGGTAATTCCGTGCGTGAATATGAACTGCAGTTGAATGTGGCTTTTGTGGTGCAGGATCATGAAGGCAAGCAGGTTGCAGAACAGCAGACCGTTAGCGTGATCCGCAACTTCCGAAATGACATTTCGAATGTACTGGGTGCGGATAACGAAGAGGGGATAATCCGTAAGGAAATGTATCAGTCGGCAGTTATTAAGATTTTACGTCGTATGAAAGCCATTGCAGAATATTAAAACGGTTTTACTGTCTTGCAGATTAAACCCGATCAACTGAGGGCGCATTTAAAAAACCAACGGCTGCCGGTATATATGGTCTGCGGTGATGAACCTTTGCAGCATCGTGAATCTGTGGATATGCTGCGTAAAGCCGCTCACTATTTTGGTTTTACGGAACGGGAAGTCTATACTGCGGATGCTGCTTTTGACTGGCATAACCTGAGTTCTGCGGCCAGTGAATTGTCTCTGTTTGCCGCGCAGCGCCTCATAGAACTGCATATGCCCACAGGCCGTCCCTCGGACAAGGGCGAGGCTTTAATTGAGTATTGTCAGAACCCGCCCCAGGATGTACTGCTGCTGATTGTGGCCGGAAAAACAGAGTCTGCCACTAAAAAAAGCAAATGGTATAAAACCCTGGACAAGGTAGCCGGTATTATTAATGTCTGGCCGATTACCGGAACGTATCTGAACCAGTGGCTAAACAACCGCCTGCGTGCTAAGGGCCTGGCTCTGCCAGGCGATGCCATCCGGTTAATTACCGATCGCGTAGAAGGCAATCTGCTGGCGGCGGATCAGGAAATAGAAAAACTGAGTCTGCTTTATCCTGCAGCCGATCAAATGCTCAGTCTTACTACTGAACAGGTGGTCGAAGCGGTTTTTGACAGTGCCCGTTATAATGTATTTGATTTATTTGACTGCGCCCTGTCTAAAGATTTAAAACGGGCCCTAAAAATACTGGATGGTCTGCGCAGTGAAGGTGAGTCCATTATCCTGTTAATGACGCTTATTGCCAAAGAAGTGCGCATGCTGGCCAGAATGACGGCTATCAGGCAGAAACAGGAGCTGGCGGCAGCAATGAAGCCGTTTTATCTGTTTCCCAAACGAAAGTCTTTAATTAGCCAGACTGTCCGAACCACAGAGCCGGAATACTGGCAGGGACTGCTTGAAGAATTACTGGAACTGGATAAAATGGCCAAAGGCGCCACAGCAGGTGACCCATGGGATAAACTGCAGCTTGTTCTGGCGCACATTGCAGGGCAGTCTGTTTTTGCAACACAATAATCAGCAACCTTAAATTTTAATGGAATGGTAATGGATATTAAACACTATATGACTCAGCTGGGTCAGCAGGCCCGCCAGGCATCACGGGTGCTGGCCAGGGCTAACAGCAATCAGAAAAATGCGGCCTTAAATGCCATTGCTGATTTGCTGATGAACTCAATGGATACTCTGTTAGCAGAAAATAATAAGGACCTGGAGGCAGGTAAAGCCCGCGGTCTGGATGATGCCCTGCTGGACAGGTTGGCACTGAATCAGGAGCGGGTAGCCGGTATGGCAGAAGGTCTGCGCCAGATTGCGGCCTTGCCCGATCCTGTGGGTGAAGTGTCCGATATGCATTACCAGCCTTCCGGTCTGCAGATCGGCAAAATGCGGGTACCGCTGGGGGTTATTGGAATTATCTATGAATCCCGTCCCAATGTAACCGCTGATGCGGCCGCTCTGTGTATGAAGTCCGGTAATGCTGCCATTTTACGTGGCGGTTCTGAGGCCATCCATTCCAATCAGGCCATTGCAGGCTGTATTAAACAGGGGCTGGTACAGGCCGGCCTGCCTGAAGAAATCGTGCAGGTAGTAGAAACCACAGACCGGGAGGCCGTTGGTGAACTGATCACCATGCAGGACTATGTGGATGTTATTGTGCCCCGCGGCGGTAAGGGACTGATTGAACGCATTAGCGGCAATGCCCGGGTACCGGTGATCAAACATCTTAATGGTATCTGCCATGTTTATATTGATGGCAAGGCGGATCATAAAAAAGCCATTGATGTGGCCTATAATGCCAAAACCCATCGTTATGGTGTATGTAATGCCATGGAAACCCTGTTGATAGATGCCGCTATTGTGGACGCGGTATTGCCTGAACTGGCACAGAAATACCAGCAGGAAGGTGTGGAACTGCGCTGTTGTGAACGCAGTGCGGCTGTTTTAAACGGTCTGGTGGAAACCGTACCCGCAACAGAAGAAGACTGGGATACGGAATATCTGGCGCCCATTCTGTCCATTCGGGTTGTGGATGGCATTGATGCAGCCATGGAGCATATTTTCCAGCACAGTTCCGGTCATACCGAATCCATTATCACCGAAGATTTTACCCTGGCCCGCCGTTTTCTGGCGGAAGTGGACTCCAGTTCGGTGATGGTCAATGCTTCGACCCGTTTTGCGGACGGTTTTGAATACGGTCTGGGAGCGGAAATTGGTATCAGTACCGACAAGATCCATGCCCGTGGTCCGGTCGGGCTGGAAGGACTGACTTCACAGAAATATATTGTACTGGGTGACGGGCATATCCGTCAGTAATGACACACGTTTCTGACCCGTCTTCATTATCTCAGCCCTTAAAGCCCATTGGTGTGTATGGGGGAACCTTTGACCCCATACACTATGGGCATTTAAGACCCAATCTGGAACTCTGCGAAACCTTCGATATGCAGGAAGTTCGCTTTATTCCGGCCTTTATTCCCCCTCATCGGGAGGCTCCTGCCAGCTCTGCCCAGTTACGCAGGGAAATGGTGGTTCTGGCCATTGCCTCGGAAGCGCGTTTTAAACTGGATGAACGGGAACTGCAACGCGGCGGCCCCTCCTATATGGTGGATACTCTTAAAAGCCTGCGTGCTGACTTTCCGGATAATCCCTTGTGTTTATTACTGGGTATGGATGCCTTTCTGGGCATTAACCACTGGTATCACTGGCAGGAATTACTGGATTATGCGCATATTATTGTCAGCCAGAGACCGGACAGCGGCTTTGAACAGCCGGAGCACTGGCCAAAGGCGATTGCAGACTTTTACCAGCAAAACAGGGGTGATAAAGAGCAGGTTCAAAACTGTTTGCAGGGTGTGATCAGCCTGCAGCCGGTCACTCAACTGGCCATTTCTGCCACGGATATTCGAAATCGCTTAAAAAACCATCAATCCGTGCGTTATTTAATGCCTGATAGTGTCATTAATCTGATAGAATATCATCACTTATATACTTGATTGTCTTTAAAATTTTGTAAACTTGTTATAAAACTTCTTAAAAATTAAATAAGGTAAAAATAATTTAATGGAGCTTGATGAATTAAAAGCACTGGCTATCAATGCCGTGGAAGACCTGAAAGCCTTTGATGTTAATGTTCTGGATGTGACCGGGCGCAGCAGTATTACCGATGTACTGATTTTTGCCAGTGGTCGCTCTGACCGACAGGTTAAATCCATTGCCAATAATGTGGTTCAGGAGGCAAAAAAAGCCGGTGTGGCACCTTTGGGTGTGGAAGGCCTGAATACCGGTGACTGGGTGCTGGTGGATCTGGGTGATGTGGTGGTGCATGTGATGCTGCCCCAGGTCAGGGATTATTACGGTATTGAACGGATCTGGGAAGTGGATGACGATACCGATCAGTCTCTGGATCAGGGCTAGGTGAATATTTATCTGCTGGCCGTAGGCAATAAAATGCCCAGCTGGGTGGAACAGGGATACCAGGAATACGCCAAACGTCTGACGGCAGATTGTCGTCTTAAGCTGGTGGAAATTGCGCCGGGCAAACGAGGCAAGAATGCCGATCTGGCGCGTATTAAACAGAATGAGGGTGAAAAGCTGCTGCAGGCCATTCCTAAAGGCGCTCTGGTGATTGCTATGGAGGTCAACGGCAAAGCCTGGAGTACCGAACAACTGGCACAGCAAATGGATGGCTGGCTGCATGGCGGTCAGGATGTGGCGCTGTTGATTGGCGGACCGGAAGGTTTAAGTAAGGACTGTGTTCAGCGGGCAGATATTAAATGGTCCCTGTCACCGCTGACTTTGCCGCATCCGCTGGTGCGGGTATTGTTGAGTGAGCAGTTATATCGGGCGTATAGTATTTTAAAGAATCATCCTTATCATCGATAGTGTTAAGTGTTAAGTGTTAAGTGTTAAGTGTTAAGTGTTAAGTGTTAAGGGTGGAGTTTGAGTTGAAAGGGAGGGGGTGATAATGGAGGTTCCACAGGTTTATCTGGCTTCCGGGTCGCCCCGGCGGCAGGAACTGTTGGTGCAAATGGGGGTCTTATTTCAGGTGGTGG
>JALTKC010000542.1 GCA_027076245.1 Gammaproteobacteria bacterium | reverse complement strand
CGGCTTTGTCACCAGGCACGTTCTTTTTAATGGTCACGTCTGAGCTGGATGCAGCAATTTGTTCTGCTTTGGCTTCACTAATACCAAAGGTTTTGCAAAACCGGGTCACAAATGTTTCTGCCGTGATATTATCCTGCAGACCGCTATAAACAATATTATATTTACTGGACAAGCGCTTACTCCTTTTTTCTGTCGCTAAAGCTCGGACTGTTAAACAGAATTAACAGTCATTTAAATTTTTATAAAATGAATTTGATATTGATTTTTTATTATTTAATCAGCCCGCTGGCTTTCATATCCTTAACTACAATTTTTACCAGTTCCTGAACAATCTCTTCACCTGTTGCCGGATTGACGCTTTTAGTTTTACCCGCCCAGACCATTTCCTGAGTGGCGACAGAAAAGACCCGGGTATCCAGTTGTACAATGGTGTCTTTTACCGTATATCCCGGATGGTAAACTACATCGTAAGTGGCTCCATAGTAACCCGGATATCCATAACCATAGCCATAACGTCCATAACGCATTCCCATGCTGGGTACATAGTCCATTCGGGGAGGGACTTCCCGCTCCTTTTCTATTACACCTTTAAAACTGGTAATAAGTACAGAATCCACCCCGGATTTTTTCACAGCTTCCAGAATTTCGTCCTTGTTTTTAAAGTTTTCTTTGGGTGGTGTCAGGGTATATCCGGCTACCCCTTTTTCACCCATAGCCTGCAGTTCTTTAACAAAAGCCGATTCAAATGCCCGGCGTCTTATATCGTCCTTGAAAACACCAATGACCAGTACTTTATCCAGTTTCGGGCCCTGATAGGCATCATTGTTCCAACGTTCATACAGGGTGGTACTGGAGGTGCAGGCACTGAGAATAATTAACAGTATGCCCGATACTGATATTTTAAGAGCGGCAGATTTTAAAGCCATTGATTTCTCCACACCGTTTTTACGGACATTATCTTTTACGAACATTGTCTTTTACAAACATTGTTCAAAATTGCTGAAAAAGATTTCGATTCTTGATTTTAAAGAAATCATAACAGATAATTGGGGCCTGTCTAAAGAGATATTTCACACTTTTAAGGTAGCAGAATACCCGACATACTATAATTAACACACCAACTAACACACCATTAAAACAATAACAACTGGCAATCAATGACTGAAGATGATAAACAAAAAATAAGAGCTCAGCTTGAGGCATTAAAACAGGAGCACCGGGATCTGGATGAAGCCATTCACCATATGCCCAGAACCATTCATACCCAGATGCAGATCACACGTCTGAAAAAACGCAAGCTCCATCTTAAGGATGAAATCATCAAACTGGAAAATCTTTTGATCCCTGATATTCTGGCCTGACTATACTCTGACTAATTAAATCGGACTTATTCAATGTTAAGTTGATTCTTTAACCGGTTTCTGGTCAGACAGTTCCGGTAAAAACTCACCGTTATTAAGCAGATTATGGCGAACATGTTCTGCAAAACCGACCCCGGCTTCTGAATAAAAATTGTAAACTTCATCAACGCCGGCCTGTTTCAGCACTTCAACATCTTCATCATACAGCGCAATAGCAGCCACATGGCCTTTAAAGCCCATCTCCCTTAGCTGTTTTAAGGTAAACAGATTTTTTTCCCGTTGCGGGAGATTTAAAAAGATCATGCGTACTCCATCCAGGTTCAGTTTACTCCAGAAGTCCTTATCCATAACATCCGCATAAATAATATTTTTGTTATCTTTTTCATGCTTTGCATAAACTCCGGCATCAAAATCCACCCCGATAACCTGTCCCGGAAAATGGTAATTGAGATCGTTATAAACCCCGGTACCAATACGCCCCATACCAAAAACCACAATGCTGGCTCCGGCGACATCCACCGGCTTTTCATCATCCAGACGTTCTTCTGACTGCCAGCGGCGAAATACTCTGGAAAAGCGTCCGTAAATTTCATGAGCCCTGGCATTGAGCGGTGAAGCGATAATAAAGGTCATAGACAGCGCTATGGCTATAGTGAGCAGCCAGGAACTGTCCATCCAGCCGTTCTGTACACCAATGGTGCCGACAATCAGGCCAAATTCGGAATAGTTGGCCAGACTCATGGAAGCCAGAAAGGATGTTCTGCTGCGCATTCTGGTTTTAACCAGCAGCCAGAAAAACAGGAATACCTTGGCAAACATTAATACCGATAAAACTCCGGCAATGACCAGGTTCTCCACTGATGGATCACCTGAAAGGCCGATATTGACAAAAAAGGCAACCAGGAACAGATCTTTAAAATTGTAGAGGGTTTTTGATACTTCCGTAGCTTTGACGTGCGGGGCCAGTAGCAGACCAAAAATCAGCGCACCCAGATCCGCTTTCATACCGACTATTTCAAATAAAGCCGCTCCACCGGTGGCCAGCAGCAGGCTGTATAGTACCAGAAGTTCACCATGCTCTACCTGATCCATAAT
>JALTKC010000541.1 GCA_027076245.1 Gammaproteobacteria bacterium | reverse complement strand
GAATGGAGTCCATATAGGACATGGCATAACGTCCTTCATAGAAAAACTCCTGCCACTGTCTGACCATACCCAGGTAACGGTTGTTCAGATTGATGATTTTTATTGGCAACTGGTACTGCATACAGGTGGCCAGTTCCTGAATATTCATCTGAATACTGCCTTCACCGGTAACACAGGCCACAGTCTGGTCAAGATGAGCCAGTTGCACACCCATAGCCGCAGGAAGACCAAAGCCCATAGTACCCAGACCACCAGAGTTGATCCACTGTCTGGGCTTATCAAACTTGTAGTACTGGGCCGCAAACATCTGGTGCTGCCCCACATCAGAGGTAATATAGGCATCCCCTTTGGTTACTTCATACAGCTTTTCTATAACGTATTGCGGCTTAATAACCTTGGTCTTTTTGTTATATTTCAGGCAGTTCTTTTTACGCCATTGTCTGATTTTCTTCCACCAGTCCTTAATGGCTTCCTGATCGGTATTGTCCTGGTCATCTTTTAACAGTTTTAACATGGATGTCAGAACATCGTCCACATCACCCACAATAGGTACATCCACTTTTACATTCTTGGAAATGGAAGATGGGTCAATATCTACATGAATAATTTTAGCGTTAGGACAAAAATGCTCAAGGTGACCGGTAATACGGTCATCAAAACGTGCCCCTACTGCAATCAGCACATCCGTTTCATGCATAGCCATATTGGCTTCATAAGTACCGTGCATTCCCAGCATACCCAGCCACTGTTCATCAGTAGCAGGATAAGCCCCCAGCCCCATTAAAGTACTGGTAATAGGAAAGTTCAGTCGCTGTACTAGCGCTCTCAGGGATTGCGAAGCATTGGACAGTACTACCCCACCGCCGGTATAAAATACGGGCCGTTTGGCACGTTTGATCAGTTCCATAGCCTTCTTAATCTGATACTGATGCCCCTTAATAACCGGATTATAGGAACGCATACTGATAGTAGGCTGATAACTATAAGGGATCTTGATATTGGGATCCGTTATATCTTTTGGAATATCAACCAGTACCGGACCCGGACGGCCAGTCGAAGCAACATAAAAGGCTTTTTTCAGCGTCTCAGCCAGATCTTTAACATCTTTAACCAGGAAATTATGTTTTACACAGGGACGAGAAATACCTACAGAATCGACTTCCTGAAAAGCATCACTGCCGATAACCGCCGTAGGTACCTGACCGGATAAAACCACCAGAGGAATAGAGTCAAGATAAGCAGTTGCAATACCGGTGACTGCATTGGTCATACCGGGCCCTGATGTTACCAGCGCTACTCCAGGTTTACCAGAAGAACGGGCATAGCCGTCAGCCGCATGCACTGCTGCCTGTTCGTGACGAACCAGAATATGTTTGACTTCATCTGCTTTAAACAACGCATCATAAATATGCAGTACCGCACCGCCCGGATAACCAAACAGGTACTCGACCCCTTCATCTTTGAGGAACTGCGCAATAATTTCGGAACCTGATAATTCCACTATTTACTCCCGTATAACCTTTTTCTGGTTCATGTAAACCGTTTTAGTTTTTAATGCTCATTTTGTTTATTGGCATTGTGCCAATAAACAAAATGAATAACGGTAAGACATTAATAAAAATTTAATCCTGCATTATACCCTGTAAAAACGGGCGTTTCAGCAAAAAACAGGCTCAGGAGTAGAAAAAATAGTAATAATTTATGGGAAAAATAGAATATTCTGGAAGATTTAAACAGGAACAGGTAATTTGGCGGGAATGGGTAAATAAAATAAAAAGGGGGAAACAATTTATCCCCTCAGAACGAGGGGATAAATTACAGCTATATTATAGCTTGTCAGCTTCTTCAGCCAGATATTCAGCAACACCGTCTGGAGTCGCTTTCATACCTTTTTCACCCTTGTGCCAGCCTGCTGGGCAGACTTCACCATGCTCTTCGGTAAACTGCAGAGCATCGATCATACGCAGCATTTCATCAATGTTACGGCCTAAAGGCAGGTCATTAACAACCTGGTGACGAACGACACCGTTCTTGTCAATCAGGAAAGAACCACGGAAAGCAACACCGCCGGCTTCTTCTACGTCATAATCCTGACAGATAGTGTGCTTAAGATCCGCAACCAGAGGATATTTAACTGGACCAATACCACCTTCATTAATAGGCGTATTTCTCCAGGCCAGATGTGTAAAATGAGAGTCGATAGAACAACCGATGACCTTAACACCACGTGAAGTGAACTCTTCAATACGGTGATCAAATGCAATCAGTTCAGAAGGACATACAAAAGTAAAATCCAGTGGGTAGAAGAATAAAACAGCATAGCTGTCCTTAATGTAATCACCGAAATTAAAATCTTCTTTAATCTCGCCGTCGCCCATAACAGCATTTGCAGTAAAATCGGGAGCCTGTTTGCCAACAAGTACGCTCATTATCCATTTCTCCTAATGAAATATTATTAATAGTGTT
>JALTKC010000540.1 GCA_027076245.1 Gammaproteobacteria bacterium | reverse complement strand
TAAAAGACGGTGACATTATTACTATTGGTAAACATCAAATTGTCTTTTTTAAGGATGCTCCTTTTTCTACAGCAGGAACGGATACCCAAAGCGAAGCCACCGTTATGATGTCAGCGGACTTTCAACAGCAGTTACAGAAAGAGCTGTCCAAAAAGAAACAGCAGGTTCCGGTCAGAACTGTACAGCCAAGACATAAGAAAAGTTTCTGGGACAAACTAAAGGCATTTTTTGGTATGTAGCAGATATTCTGAAATACAAAATAAAAAAGGCATTAACCGGTTAAGGATAATGCCTTTTTTAATTCTGAGGACTAAACCAGTTACTTTTTCAGGCTTTCGTAATAGTCCATCAGAATTTTGGCCACTTCAGGACGTGAAAACTCCTTAGGAGGTGCAATACCATTACCTAACATTTCACGTACTTTGGTACCGGAAAGCAGTACAAAGTCATCTTTAGTATGATCAGGTGCTTCACTCATCATAACAACCTTGTTCAGTTTCTTGGAGTAAGCGGTGTGGTCGGCTTTAAAGATTTCAATTTCTAATGCACCTTCTGGTACTTCTTCTTCGAAAATCTTCTGTGCATCAAAGGCACCATAGTGATCGCCAACACCGGCATGGTCACGACCGATAATAAAGTGAGTAGCCCCCATGTTCTGACGGAATACAGCGTGTAATACGCCTTCCTTAGGTCCGGCATACAGCATATCGAAACCGTAACCGGTTACCATAGCACTGTTTTCAGGGAAGTACAGTTCCACCATTTTACGAATGGCTGCATCACGAACAGGAGCAGGGATGTCGCCGGGCTTAAGTTTACCTAACAGCATATGGATAACCAGGCCGTCACAGCCTAAACGGTCCATCGCCATGTGGCACAGTTCTTCGTGGGCCAGATGCATTGGGTTACGAGTCTGGAATGCAACCACTTTTTTCCAGCCGCGTTCAGCAATTTCATTACGGATTTCAACCGCAGTACGGAAAGTATCTGGAAATTCAGTCTGGAAGTAGGAGAAGTTCAGAACCTGGATAGGACCGGATAAAGCAACCTTACCCTGAGCAACAAATGCGTCAACACCAGGATGGGCTTCATCAGGACTTGGACGGTAAACGTTTTGAGTAATTTCCTGGATTTCATCATCCGTAAATTCTTCAACAGCTTCAACATCCATTACGGCCAGTACAGGATTACCTTCAACATTGGGATCTTTCAGAGCAATACGGTCGCCGGCTTTAACACCCTGGGCATCATGCAGCAGGTTTAAAACAGGAGTAGGCCAGAATAAACCAGAAGTGGTTTTCATATCACGGGCAACTGACAGGGCATCTGCCTTGTTCATATAACCTGTTAGTGGGTTAAAATAACCACCGCCCAGCATTACTGCATTGGCTGCAGTGGCAGAACTGACCAGTACAGAAGGTAAAGATTCAGCTTCTTTTTGTAATGCTTCATTTTCAGAAGGGTCGTAAACAAAAAGTGGATTTAGTTCATCCGATCCATGAGGTTTAATCATGTACATTCTCCAAAAGTTAACTCACGCATTGGCTCATCCAATGCGACCAAAAATTTATAACCGTGTTAGGGTAGCTTATTTTAGATGGGTTTAGAATTGATATTTGTCAAAATAATAAAAAAGAAGCAAAGCAATCCAAATCACATCAAATAATCTGACTGATTTTACCAGAAAAAACAGGCTTTGGGCTGAGTTTCGGGAAGAAAAAAAGCTATTTTTAAGAAAAAGTAACCTGATTTATCTACGCTTCTGCATAATATGCAGTGCATTCCCCGATACTGCCAGAGCCGCTTCATGAAAAGATTCAGACAGGGTAGGATGGGCAAAGACGCTAAGGGCTATATCTTCTGAGCTGGCACCCAGTTCCATGGCAATAACTGCCTGAGCAATAATTTCAGAGGCATTGTTGCCCAGTATGTGGACACCCAGTATTCGGTCAGTACGGGCATCCGCCAGTATCTTAATCATACCGCTGGTTTCACCCACAGCCTGGGCACGACCGCTGGCGACAAATGGAAAAGTACCTGTCTGGTAATCAACACCGGCATTTTTTAATTCCTGTTCGGTTTTACCTGCCCAGGCAATTTCAGGGTGAGTATAAATTACTGATGGGATAAGGTCATAATTGACTTCTCTGAATTGACCAGCAATCCGTTCAGCCACCATTAAACCTTCTTCAGAGCCTTTATGTGCCAGCATGGGGCCGCGTACAATATCGCCTATGGCATAAATACCCGGTAAAGAGGTTTCACAATACTGGTTAACATGGATAAAGCGCCCCTCATCAAATTCCAGTTCGGTTTCGTCTTCAAACAGATCGCTGGTATTCGGGCTTCGGCCTACGGCTATAATTAATTTATCAAACTGTGCGCTCTGCTTGCCTTCCTGGTTCTGGTAATTAACCTGAACCGCTTTTTTGCCATTTTTTAAAGCTATGGTTTGTGCATCCAGTAAAC
>JALTKC010000539.1 GCA_027076245.1 Gammaproteobacteria bacterium | reverse complement strand
ATCACATGGATCAGTTCACTGACGATTTCTTCCCTGAACCGGCCTTTTCGGGCCGACTGGTAAAGCAGCTTAAGCGCATTAACCGGCAGCATACCCGGTTTATCCGTCAGACCATGAATGTGCTCATCGTAAAAATCCGCTACCTGAAAGATTTCCACCAGTTCAAAAATCTCACTGTCTTTTAAATGTTTTGGATAACCGGAACCGTCCCTGAATTCATGGTGCTGTGTAACCAGTGTTATTACATTGTCCGGTACATCCTCACTCTTTTGCAGCACCTTTTCCACAATCTCCGGGTGCTGATGGATCAGTTTCAGCTCCATTTCGGTATAGGACTTGTTTTTACCCAGCAGATGAATGGGCAGACGGGCCCAGCCCGTATCATGCAGCAGGGCGGCCAGACCCAGATCACTGATTTCCTGATCACTGCGTCCCAGACGCATGGCCAGAGGCAGAACCACAGCAAACACCCCGAAGCCGTGATCACTGAGTTTAATGTCCTGACGATGTAGATGCAGCATGGTTAACAGAGCCTGGTCATTACGCACCAGACTATCCCTGGCTTCATCAATCAGGGGATTAATGGTCTGCACCGCAATGGGCTTGCCTTCCTTAACCAGATTACCCAGTTCATTCACCATTTTGGAAATCTTACCCTGCAGCACTTTGGCAACTTTTAATTCTTCATTAAGTTGGGCTTTTGTTCCAGTAGCTGCTTTTTTCTCACCCTGTCCCGATTGTTCTGTAGCGGATTTTTCTTTATCGGTATTTTCCACAGCGGGATGATTTTTTTCTGTACCCGAAACCTGTTCCGTAATTTCTCCCGCCGCAATATCATCACCACGCTGCAAATCAATGACCAGCTCTTTAACTCCGGCTTTTTTTAACAGCAGAATATCTTTCTGGGAACTCACCTTACGTCGATGACGCAAAAAAGGACTCTGCAGCCAGGGAATATCCAGTTCATGAACAAACATACCGGGCTGTAACTGGGTAATTAAAATCTTTCTTGTAGATGCAGTAACGGACATACAAAAAGTATAGTTTGAATTTAACAAAAAGAAATAAAAAAAGTGTGAATTTTGTCGTGAAATGACAAAAATTAAAAAATGCGAGATCGACACACAGGCAGGATGCCCACGCTCCCGGATGTCAGGACGTTTGCATAGCCTGGCGGATGGATTCAATCACCGGCGCAACAGAAGGGCGCACACCCCGCCACAGCCAGAACGATTCAGCCGCCTGTCCCACCAGCATACCCAGACCATCTGAGATATGCCCGACACCCTGCTGTTCTGCCCAGCGCATAAAAGCCGTCGGCTCACTGGCATACATCATGTCATAACAATAGCCTGGTTCGGAAACCAGCTGTGACGGCAGCGGAGGGACTTTTCCCTGTAAGCTGGCGGCTGTGGCATTAATAACCAGATCAAACTGCTGCCCCTGCAAGGATTCATAACCGCCGCCGGAAATAGTACCCATATCCGCAAACCCATCCGCCAGCTCTGTCGCTTTAGAAGCGGTACGGTTAGCAATATAAAGCTGCTGAGGCTGCTGCTCCAGAATCGGTGCCAGCACACCCCGAGCCGCTCCGCCGGCTCCCAGAATCAAAACCTTTTTACCGCGCAGCGGCCAGCCCAGATTATCCACAATATCATTAACCAGACCGATCCCGTCAGTATTATCCCCGTCAATAGTGCCGTCTGAATTCAAGATGAGCGTATTCACCGCCCCCGCCCGTTTAGCCCGTTCACTGAGCGTATCAGACAACTTCCAGGCATCCAGTTTAAACGGCACCGTCACATTCAGCCCCTTACCACCATGCCCCTGAAAATGCCTCACCGCCTGCTCAAAACCACCCAGATCCACATGAATCGCCGTATATTCAATAAACTGCCCGGTTTCCTTAGCAAAAGCACTGTGGATCTGCGGCGACTTACTGTGATTAATGGGATTCCCCATCACCGCATACTGATCCGGCTTATCAAAATCAAAAATATCACTCATCACCTATCCTTCCTGCGCCTGCTCTTGCGAACCGCTTTCCTGTTCCTGCTGAACCTGTAATTTTTTACGCTTTAAAACCCGCTTATTATGCCCACGCAATAACAGCACCACCAGCCAGCTCACCAGCAGAGCCGCCGAAACAATAATCAGGTTATGCTCCACATCCCCTTTTTCCACCAGCACGTAAAAGGTACCCGCCACACCAGAAACTCCACCCAGAAACATGACGGCTATGGCCAGGAGCATAAAGATAATAAAGTATAGAAATTTGAGGATATATTTCATTTAGATTCCGTTTACCCCCCATCAATCCCCTTTAAAAAGAGGAAAGCAGGGCATAGCTCTGAGTATCTGGGTGGTGAGGTACTTTTCTGAAGTTTCGGCAGCATGGACGCTGCCGAAAAGCCTCCAGGGAAGGATTCACGGCGTCTTCAGAAAAGTACCTCACCATCCAGATACGGACTTCATTTATTTAAAATGACTACTCATTTAACCAACGAGCCACCTGCTTCCCGAAATAGGTCAGTATGCCATCCGCCCCGGCCCGTTTAAAACACAACAATGACTCCAGAATCACCTTACGCTCATCCAGCCAGCCGTTCTGTATCGCCGCCATGGTCATGGCATATTCACCACTGACCTGATAGGCATACGTCGGTACACCAAACTCATCCTTGACCCGGCGCACAATATCCAGATAAGGCATCCCCGGCTTAACCATCACCATATCTGCCCCTTCTTCCAGATCCATGGCCACCTCATGCAGTGCTTCATCACTATTAGCCGGATCCATCTGATAAGTGGTCTTATCCGCCTTACCCAGATTGGCCGCTGACCCCACCGCATCCCGGAAAGGCCCATAAAAACTGGAGGCATACTTAGCCGAATAGGCCAGAATACGAGTATAAATATGACCGTTTTCTTCCAGGGCATCACGAATTTCACCAATACGTCCATCCATCATATCAGATGGAGCCACCACATCCGCACCGGCCTCAGCATGGGACAACGCCTGCTTGATCAATACGTCTACCGTTTCATCATTAAGTACATAACCGGTGTCATCAATCAGACCATCCTGCCCATGAGAAGTAAAAGGATCCAGCGCCACATCGGTGATCACACCCAGATCCGGATAAGCCTCTTTCAATGCCTTAACCGCCCGTTGTGCCAGACCGTCCGGATTATACGCTTCATGAGCATCATCCGATTTGGCACTCTGCGGCGTAACCGGAAAAAGAGCCACCGCCGGAACACCCAGCGAAACCAGCTCTTTTGCTTCCAGCAATAACTGATCAATACTGACCCGCTCCACTCCGGGCATGGAGCTGACGGCTTCCCGCTGCCCCTGGCCTTCCAGAATAAACATCGGATAAATCAGATCATCCACACTGAGCTGTGATTCGCGCATCAGACGACGGGAAAAATCATCCCGGCGCATACGGCGCTTGCGGGTAAACGGATAAACGGCAGATACACTCAAGGTTCTCTCCTGTGTATTGATTACAAACTATATGTTATAGGTTATAGGTTATAAATTACGGGCTATCAGACTGTATTGATCAGCCTGATAAGGCACCGGAATGGTTACAATATGACCGCTGCCCGGTGCCACATCCATGGCTTCACCCTTCTGGCTGTGGATGGCTTCCAGGGTAAACGGTCTGTTACCTTCCGGTAGTATCAGCTCCAGAGTATCACCCACAGAAAAACGGTTTTTTACATCCACAGTAGCCGTCTGTGCAGATGGATCATAAGCAATCACTTCGCCGACAAACTGCTGACTTTTACTGCGGGAATGGTTATCCATGTAGTTCTGATATTCCTGGGTATGGTGGCGCTGGAAAAATCCATCGGTATAGCCCCGGTTGGCCAGACTGTTTAGATCAGCATACAGCTCCATATCAAAGGCTTCACCCCGCGCCAGTGCATCAACCGCCTGACGATAAACCTGGGCGGTTCGGGCCGCGTAATAATGGGACTTGGTTCGGCCTTCAATTTTAAGGGAATCTACACCAATCTGCATTAAACGTTCAACATGCTCAAGAGCACGCAGATCCTTTGAATTCATAATATAAGTGCCGTTTTCATCCTCAATAATCGGCATATATTCACCGGGACGCTCAGACTCTTCAATCAGATACACCTTGTCTGCCAGTGGATGGCGCTTAAGCTGACTGTCATCGGGAAAGGCTTCGGGCGAATTCATGGCCGCAAAAGGATCAAAATCAATTTTCTGCGGCTGAACATCACCGGTGATATCTTCCTGCCCTTCATGCACCTTGTATTCCCAGCGGCAGGCATTGGTACAGGTGCCCTGATTGGGATCGCGATGATTAAAATAGCCCGACAGCAGGCAGCGGCCGGAATAGGCAATACATAGGGCACCGTGTACAAATACCTCCAGCTCCATATCCGGACATTCCTGACGGATTTCTTCAATTTCATCCAGCGACAGTTCCCGGGACAGAATCACCCGTTCCACTCCTATAGACTGCCAGAATTTTACCGCAGCATAGTTAGTGGTATTGGCCTGAACAGACAAATGAATGGTAGTATTCGGCCAGCGCTCCTTAACCATCATGATCAGGCCCGGATCAGCCATAATCAGCGCATCGGGATTGAGCTCTATAATAGGCGCAATGTCATCCAGATAGGTTTTTACCTTGGAATTATGCGGGATAACATTGGATGCCAGAAAGAATTTTTTGCCCTGCTGATGCGCTTCATCAATGCCAGTTTTAATGTTGTCATAAGTAAAGTCGTTATTTCTCGCCCGCAGACTATAACGTGGCTGGCCAGCATAAACAGCATCCGCACCAAAGGCATAGGCATAGCGCATATTTTTAATGGTGCCGGCAGGCAATAATAATTCAGGTTTTTTCAACACTTTTTACAACTTCTAATATAACTTTTTATATAACTTCTATGTAACAAACAGGCGCTTATTAAGCATTAATTCATTAAACTGGCGCTATTATACTCCTAATTAACTTGTTTATGTGCGTCTGTTTTTAGAAAAGAAACGGTTTTTCGGCTACAATACGCTATTCAGGATGTCTTTGTCGGTTTTTTCTGTCTGCCTTTTACTGCATAAAGTTATACAATACCCGAAAATTTAATTCAGCATTTACTTGCACATATCATCAGGAGAGATTATGTCAACTTTACAATATGGATCCCGAGTCATTTTTACAATATTACTCAGCCTGTTTTTATTCACTTCAGCCACCGCCAGTGAGGTACCGGAACCTCAGCGTTTAATGGAAGAAACATCAAAGAAAGTACTTAATTCTTTTATTGAAAATACCGATGCTATACGTAAAGATCCAGGCGTGGCACACAAACTTATCCGTGAAAATCTGGTGCCTAAAGTCAATTTTAAATTAATGTCCCGCTGGGTACTGGGTAGAAACTGGAAGAAGGCAAGCCCGGAACAGCAGCAGGAATTTACAAATGAGTTCAAAAACCTGGTTATCAAGTTTTATTCCAGGGCCTTTATTGATTACCTGCAGAAAAATGATTTAAACGAAGATATCATCTCATTTAAGCCTTTTCGCGGTAAATTAGACAGTAAATACGCTACAGTCCGTTCACAAATCAACCCGCCCAATGGTGGTGATCCGATAAAAGTCAATTACGACCTTTATCGCAACAAAGCCGGGAAATGGCAGGTTTATGATGTTACTGTTGAAGGGATCAGCCTGGTTACCACCTACCGCTCCACCTTTAAACAGATTATTTCACAAAAGGGAATGGATGCTCTGCTGGCTGATCTGAAAGACAAAAACTCTAAAATTAACCAGTCTGCTGAAGCCGGACCTAAGGTAGAGAAGAGCTAGGTTTTTTACTCTATCTCCAGTTCCTTGATTTTTCGGGTCAGGGTATTTCGGCCCCAACCCAGCAGCCGGGCGGCATCCTGTTTTCTACCGCCGGTATGCTTCAGGGCCACATCTATCATAATACGTTCCATATCCGGTATCAGTGTGGCCAGGACATTTTCTGCTCCGGAAGCCAGTTTAGAGTCCAGCCACATTCTTAAAGCCGCTTCCCAGTTACTGTTAACGGCTTCTTCCTGTTCTGTACTTTTCAGTTCCGGCGGCATATCCTCAACGTGTACCAACTGGGCCGGAGACATAACTGTTAGCCAGCGACAGACATTTTCCAGTTGTCGGACATTGCCCGGCCAGGGCTGACGGCTTAAAAACACCTTGCTTTCCGCATCCAGAGTTTTCTTTTCTACTTTCAGTTCCTGGGCGGCTCGGTTAAGAAAATAATCCGCCAGCAGGGGAATATCTTCCTGACGCTCACTTAAGGTGGGTATATGAATACGGATCACATTTAAACGATGAAAGAGATCCTCACGGAACAGACCTTCCTGTACCCGTTTATCCAGGTTCTGATGAGTGGCAGCAATGATCCGCACATCTACCTTGACCGGTTCCCGGCCGCCGACCCGGTAAAATTCACCATCGGCCAGTACTCTTAATAGTCTGGTCTGTAATTCTGCCGGCATGTCACCAATTTCATCCAGAAACAGAGTACCGCCGTCAGCCTGTTCAAATCGGCCAACCCGCTGTGACTGGGCTCCGGTAAAAGCCCCACGTTCATGACCGAACAGTTCTGATTCCAGCAGATCTTTAGGAATGGCTGCGGTATTCAGGGCAATAAATGGCTTGTCCGAACGGGGACTGTGACGGTGCAGAGCTTTGGCCACCAGCTCTTTACCGGTACCCGACTCACCATTAATCATAACAGTAATATTGGATCGGGACAGCCGGCCTATGGCACGGAAAACTTCCTGCATGGAGGCGGCTTCACCAATAATTTCTGAGGTTTCATTGATGAGTTTGGCATCCAGTTTTCGGGCTTTTTCTGACTTTCTCAAGCTCAGTGCCCGCTGCACCAGCTCTACGGCTTCATCCACATCAAACGGTTTGGGCAAGTATTCAAATGCACCGCCTTCATAGGCAGACACGGCACTGTCCAGATCGGAATGGGCCGTCATAATAATAACGGGAATATCTTTGTAATTTTTTTTCAGCTGCTCCAGCAGGCCAAAACCATCCATTCCCGGCATGCGTATATCGGTAATAATGCAGTCGGGCTGAGCTTTCTTGAGGGCCGACAGGACAGATTCAGCATTTTCAAAGCTTTCTACTTCAAAGTTGGTCTGTTTAAAGGCTTTTTCCAGCACCCAGCGGATGGATCGATCATCATCGATAACCCAGACGATATCCTGTGTGTTGTCTTGCGTGCTTGCCTGTGTGCTCGAATGTGTTGTCATAGCGCACTCCGAATAATATATATTTTATGCATTGGCTGTTCTTTTCATTAAGTTTTTTGCTTATCTTTAATGGGTAAAAGCAGACTGAATACGGTTTTACCCGGTCGGCTCTGACATTCTATCAGGCCGCCATTCTGACTGATCAGTGATTGTGCAATTGACAGTCCCAGGCCGGTTCCTTCAGCACGGCCGGTGATCAGGGGCATAAATATCCGCTCCTGCATCTGCCTGGAAATACCCGGCCCGTTATCAATAATGTCCATCCTGGCCACCAGTTTGTAGTATTTCTGACCGATATTAAAATGGCGTAAAATTCGGGTACGAATAGTAATTTTTTTCTCTTTTTCACGGCCATGTTCATCCACTGTATCTTTCTGCTCAGATAAGGCCTGTGCAGCATTGCGGACAATATTTAATACTGCCTGAATCAAATGTTCCGGATCAAATTCTATTTCCGGAATACTGGGATCATAGTCAAAAAAGATATGTACATCGTGTATTTTGTCTGCCTTAAGCAGACTTCGAACCCGTTCTGTGACCGAATGAATATTGACCATGGTACGGTTGGGCAGGGCATTGGGACCCAGCATTCTATCCACCAGTTTTTTTAAACGGTCAGCCTCATCAATAATCACCTGGGTATATTCGGTTAGCTCTTCATCATTCAGCTCCCGCTCCAGTAACTGCGCTGCTCCACGAATACCGCCCAGCGGATTTTTAACTTCGTGTGCCATACTGCGTAATAAAGCCCGGACGGTTTCATGCTGAGCAAGCAAGTTCTCTTCTCGGGTAATACGCAGGTGTCGATCCAGTTGATTAAATTCTATTAATAACTGCTTTTCATTATGATCTGAATAGATTGGCTGAACCGTCACATCCACGACCACAGCATAATCCTGTAACTGCAGGTTTTTCTCTCGCTGGGTAAAAGGATGATTACTGTCCAGGGTCTCCTGAATTGAGGCCTGTAATTCAGGATCCTCTATAAGTTGACTTATACTTTTGGTGTTAATTTTATTAGAGCTGACACCCAGCAGCATTTCTGCTGCAGGATTGATAAACAGTACATTCAGACTACTGTCCAGAAGCACAATAGCGGTATTAAGATTATCCAGTATGTTGTCTGTTGAATAATTTATCATCGGAGTTTGACATCATGTCTCATCAGGTGGCATAAGATATGCGGATAGTTTATTTAATTAAGTATCTACTTATTATTACAGTGATTAAGCAAAAATTGATCCAGAAATGAAATTTTTCTTTAATTGTTCTTTTTTTTAAGTAATTCCAGGCATTTATTATCCAAGCTATTGTTTATTGAGCCTTTTTCAATTCTGAATAGGCTTGTTTGCTATTATGACTAATACTGTATTCTTGCTATTATGCACTAAGAAAGTGCATACTTACCAGAATATTTCTGTACATAAAAAAAAGCCCTGAATACACAAAGGCATTCAGGGCTTTTTAAGTTACTTTTCAATACCTGACAGGTTATTTAACCTGACCGGACTGAAATCTGCAATTAGCAGCTATAGTACATATCAAACTCAACAGGATGAGTAGTCATGCGTAAACGTGTGACCTGCTCCATCTTCAGTTCGATAAAGGCTTTAATCATATCTTCTGTGAAAACACCGCCCTGAGTCAGGAAGTCCATATCATTTTCCAGAGCTTCTAAGGCCTGATCCAGTGAGCTGGCAACCGTTGGGATTTCGGCAGCTTCTTCTGCTGGCAGATCATATAAATCCTTGTCCATAGCATCGCCAGGATGGATCTTGTTCTGAATACCGTCCAGGCCAGCCATCAGCATGGCAGAGAATGCCAGGTATGGGTTGGCAGTTGGATCAGGGAAACGAACTTCAATACGACGGCCCTTAGGATTAGACTCATAAGGAATACGAATAGAAGCTGAGCGGTTACGGGCTGAATAAGCCAGCATAACAGGTGCTTCAAACCCTGGAACCAGACGCTTGTAACTATTGGTTGAGGAGTTAGTAAAAGCATTCAGAGCACGGGCATGCTTGATGATACCACCAATGTAGTAAAGAGCCGTTTCGGACAGTCCGGCATAGCCGTCACCGGAGAACAGGTTTTCACCATCTTTAAAGATAGACTGGTGAACGTGCATACCGGAACCGTTGTCTCCAACAATAGGCTTAGGCATAAAGGTTGCTGTTTTACCATAGGCATGAGCAACATTATGAACAACATATTTTAACTGCTGAACTTCGTCTGCCTTGGCAATCAGGGTATTAAATTTAACACCGATTTCACACTGACCAGCGGTAGCTACTTCGTGGTGATGTACTTCAACTTCCTGACCCATTTCTTCCAGAGTCAGACACATTTGAGCACGAATATCATGCAGAGAATCGACTGGTGGTACGGGGAAATAACCGCCTTTAACACC
>JALTKC010000538.1 GCA_027076245.1 Gammaproteobacteria bacterium | reverse complement strand
CGAACCGGGTGATTGACTGGCAAGTCTTTATGAGCAACGGTAAAACGGCCTCCGGGAAAATCCAGGTAAGTGAGGTTAAAGGTCTGGTCATGTTCAGCAACTTTTGCATGTATTAATGATGCAGCCCGGTCACCATGAGCAAGGGGCAGATCCAGACGAGTCAGCATGGTGTCCAATGCGCCGGAAGCGAGAATTTTTCCGTTTCCCATTAGCAGCAGATGATCCGCCAGACGGGCGATTTCTCCTGGTGCGTGGCTGACATAAAGAACAGGAATGTTCAGTTGGTCATGCAGAGATTCAAGGAAGGGCATGATTTCATGTTTTCGTTTTAAATCCAGTGCAGACAGGGGTTCATCCATCAGCAGAATTTTGGGGCTGCTGGCCAGCGCCCTGGCAATGGCGACCCGTTGACGTTCGCCGCCGGATAACTGAGTGGTTTTACGCTTAAGCAAGGGTTTAAGTGCCAGTAAGTCAATCGCCTGTTCCAGTTCGATGGTACGTTCTTTTTCTGGTACCCGGGAGCAGCCATACTGGATATTCTTTAAAACATTAAGATGCTCAAACAGACTGGCTTCCTGAAAAACATAGCCGATACTGCGCTTTTCTGCGGGAATAAAGTGAGTCTTATTCTGCCAGACAGTATCATTAATCTGCAGAAGGCCCTGCGGACAGCGTTCCAGCCCGGCTATACTTCTTAGTAAGGTTGTTTTACCACAGCCGGAATCCCCAAAGATGGCCGTAACGCCCCGGGACGGAATTTCAGTATCAATGTCCAGTACAAAGTCATTATGCTGAAGTTTAAAACGGGCTTTAATGCTCATGCGTTAATTTCTCACTAAGGCTGAAAAACGCCGGTTAAGGGCATAAACACCCAGCAGCATAATAAAGGATAACAGCAGTAAACCGGCAGAAAGCCAGTGTGCCTGGACATATTCCATAGATTCGACATGGTCATAAATAGCAATGGATAATACCTGGGTTTCGCCGGGAATATTACCGCCTATCATAAGCACAACACCAAACTCCCCAATGGTATGCGCAAAACCCAGTACGGCAGCGGTCAGAAAACCGGACTGAGCCAGGGGCACAGCCACTGTAAAAAAACGATCCACAGGCCCGGCTCTTAATGTGGCAGCGACTTCCAGGGGACGATTTCCAATAGCAGAAAAAGCACTCTGCAGAGGCTGTACAACAAAGGGCATGGAATAGAATACCGAGCCGATAACCAGGCCGGTAAAGGTAAAGGCCAGTGACTGACCACCCAGCCACTGAGACAGGCTGCCAACCGGCCCATTGGGTCCAAGGGCAATGAGCAGATAAAAGCCCAGTACAGTCGGTGGGAGCACCAGGGGCAAAGCAATAATCGCTTCCAGCAGAAATTTAAAACGCCATTGGCTGCGTGCCAGCCACCACGCAACAGGGGTACCGATAATCAGTAACAGCAGGGTGGAAATACCGGCCAGTTTTAAGGTAATAAACAGGGCGCTTAAATCATGTTCATTGAGCATCCGATGTACCATAACCAAAAGAGCGGATAATTTCCAGAGCAGCAGGGGACTGTATCCAGTCCAGAAAGGATTTAACGGCTTTATTATCCGTTAACTGTACGGCCTGCTGCTCAATGGGAGAATAGTATTTGTCCGGTATGCTCCACCATGAGCCCCGGGTTTTGTGGTCAGGATGAAAAACCTGTGAGCGGGCCACAAAACCCAGTGACGCATTACCGCTGTTAACAAACTGCCAGGTCTGGGCAATATTTTCTCCTCTTATGGTTCGGGACTTAAGTGCCTGCCATAAACCCAGAGCTTCCAGTACCTCCTGTGCGGCTCGGCCATATGGTGCCAGACGGGGATTAGCCATAGCAATATGCCTGAACTGGCTGTTAAAAAGCACATCACTGCTGTGCTTAATCTGATCAGAAGCAGGGCTCCAGAGAATAAGCTGACCCCAGGCATAGGTAAATCGGCTGCCGGCTATGGCCTTACCCTGTTGTTCCAGTAAGCGGGGACGCTTTTTATCGGCAGAAAAAAAGGCATCATAAGGCGCCCCGTTAATGATCTGGGCATAGAGTTTACCGGTGGAACCACTGATAATAAGGATTTTTTGCTGGTTCTGTGTTTCAAACTGTTGTGCAAGATATTTAAGCGGGGTAGAAAAATTACTGGCTACGGCGATTTTTAAAGGGGCGGCATGGAGTGTTGAGACGTATGAAAATAATAAAAATAACAGGAGTACACTGGCCTGGGTATGGCGGATTATAATCCGGGAGAATAATAACATTTATAAATTTAATGGATTATCAGGATCAACACCATCCATAAAGGGCAGGTGTCGTTCTTTATGAGTCAGCTGGTAAATCAGTCCCATCCAGTTACCGACCACTTCTACGGCAGAATCGTGCCAGGTATTGTCAATGGTATGCTGGATCAGTTTTTCCGGAAACTCGGGTAAGTCGGTATTTTTTTCCATAGCCTG
>JALTKC010000537.1 GCA_027076245.1 Gammaproteobacteria bacterium | reverse complement strand
GCATGAACATCAACCAGAGTATGAGTCACTTTATCCAATCCAAAAGGGATGAGCATGTCATTATTTAATATTTTGTCTTGCATATTTATCCCCGGTACTGATGGTTAACTTTGTTTATTCTGTTAATACAAAGAGTTTCATAATCCTGCTTTCTGTCAGGCCAATATTCATCAGGAGAGGGCAAATCATGAAATAGTCTTACAAGTATTTCCTCTGCATATAATGAAAAGTCCATGCTAATGGTTTCAAAGAAAACGATATTATCAATTTCTGGCCAGCCTTCTTTAACTTCAGAAACCAAATCATCAATAGATTCGTTGCCATAACTGGTATCTTCTCCGTCACTACCGTCTCCCCATAAATGACCACCATTAAAATAGACAGAATACCAGTTTTCATCGCTGTCAAATAGTACTTCAAAGAACTGATAGGGGGAATATGGATTGGTTGAACTATAAACAACGCCGACAATTGTTTTATTCTGATCATTAAGGCATTTTGAGGCCTGTAATGCTTTTTTTAATGACGGGTATGTGGGTACCTTGCTTGAGTCGGGTAATTTCATAAACCATACAAGACGGTTTTCGTTTTGAGTTGTAATTTTAACTTTTTTCTGTTTCTCAAGCTGTTTAAGATGATTCAAATCTTCATAAAGATTTGGGTTGCTTGGATAAATAGTTAATAATTTCTCATCGCCAACAGACATTTTCCGGTATGTATCGTATATAGTGCTGCATCTTAATTGAATTTCGCTGTTTTCCATCAGTTGATCGGTATCAATATAATCCCCATTGAACCAAAGAAACCTGGGTAAACTGCCATTTAAACATTCTATAAGTGAATAAATGGTTTCCATTTTGTGATTAATATCAATTTTTCTGTTATAGGCATAGAAAACCACATCCATTCCAGTCATTATGATAAATTCATCTAATTCACTTTCGGTAAAGTATTCCTTATTACCATTATCGTCTATTTCATATTTTAGGTGATGGTTACGAATATCCTCCTTACCTAATTGATAAATTATTGAAAAACCATCCTGAGTATAAAATTTTTCACAGCTCTCTGAAATAAATTGATCGTAAAAACCATCTCGACTTAAACCAATGACCAAACCTTTGGAAAAAGAATGATAGAATAATTCAGCTATTTTATGCACTTGAGCAATTTGATTCCAATTATCAAATTTTGCTTCTCTTGCGACAATTTCCTGAGCCTGGTGTAATTTTATTTTTTGGAATCGTTTAAGTTTTCTGGCCTTTTCTTTGAGCTGACCATAAACTTTTGGGGATACAAAAAAGGTGTTTTTTGATTTGGACATTTCACACTCCACTTTAACCATTGGATGACTTACAAACGAATTGCCCACTGATCCGAACTGTCACCTAAGTTAAACAGAATGAAAATGTTATATGAAATGTAAACGGTGCCCCATGCGGGTTTGCTAATGTGGACAGCAGGTATCACCACGACCTTTTTTCATTATAGGAAATTATAAAAAAAAGTCAATTTAACTAAAAGCTGATAAAAATCATTACCTGGTTCAGTTCTTTATCAGTCACTATTACTATACTATATTTAAAAGTAAGTCGGCACAATCCATGTGCCGAGGCTAATTTATTTGCTCAAATGTCTGATACACTCCAGTATCAGGGATAATAGACTGGTCAAAGCGGCGATCATGGTGGTGATGGCTTTGACCAGTTTGATTTTATCTACACTTCTGAAGCCTCCAATCAATACGTTCCTTGTGATTATTCAAGCCAGGTGGCTGACTCACTTCCTGTTTGAGTCATTTCCCGAATAGTGGCCACATCACCCTGGCCAAAAAAATACTTTAGAAACTTATTAAAATCCTCTGTTTCCAAAGGTCTGCTATGACTGTAAAACCGGCTTTTCTCAAACATTGGGTAGTAATGATTTTCAATTAAATCATCCAGCCGCAATCCGCTTGTTAAAGCCTGCTTGTCCAGTATTTCTCTGTTTGTTTTTTCAATATACATATCTATCTCCATTTTTTTAAACTTGTGCTAAAAAAGAACAGAGATAAAACAGCCCCGCAAGGACTGTTATATCCCTGCAGGGTTAAAAAACATCTCTTATGGCTTAATCAAAAGCCAGTCGAGACAACATCAGGATCTTCTCTTTGGGTGGCTGTGCCGCAAATCCTGTATTACAGGACTGGCAGGACACAACCAGATTATTAAGAGCGTTCCATTTCATAATGGCCTTTGGGATCACATGATCAAAGGTCGCATCTTCTAATGCCAGAGGCTGGCCACAGTAACAACATTTACCATTTTGCCGCTGGAGTTGCCTGAGTTTGCGTTTCTGATTTCTGGTCATTGCGATACTCCTCAGTTAATGAGCTGTTTAGCTAACGCAACTTCCACAGAATCACCGTCCTGATTAAGAATATCCAGCCCGGTATCCGGTACATCACCGGAAGTGGACTGACTGACGGCTATTTTCTTGGCCATCAGTGTCAGGCAGGCAATTTGAGCAGAGTCGGCATAACCCAGATAATAAACATCTACCGCTTCTTTTTGACCGATCCGCCAGGAACGACGAGCGGCCTGCTGTAGCGTGTAAACATTATAACCAGACTGCATAAAGACAATCGTTGGAAACTCCAGCAGATCCAGACCGGTTTTAACCAGTTCTGGATTGCAGATCACACAATCCACACCTCTGTCCACTTGATCCAGGATCCAGTCTTCACGTTTCATGGTACTGACTGATGAACGCAAAACTGCCGTTTTAAGCCCGGCTTCTGACAGCAGAGTTTTCAAACGGGAGCCTGTATCACGCTTACCGGTATAGGTGGTATAAACCAGAGTCCTGCGACCGACAGATTGATTTTCCAGTGCAATGCGGATCAACTCTTCCTCTTTAGGAGAAATGTCATCCTCATCAAAGACCGAAGGCGCAAAGGCCAACAGCGCATTAGTTCTGGGATGCTTTACCGTTTCTGCCGTAAAGCAGGTATCCGGCCAGCGCAACAGAACATTTAAGACAACCCCTAACAGGGTGGTATCACCCCTTGCCAGGGCCTGTCTTAACTCCGCTTTAAGCTGATTGCTTAATTTGGAATAATATTCCTGCTGTTCACTGGTCATATCAACCTCTATAAAATGCTCCTGATAGGGGGGCAACACATCTTGTCCAATATCCTTGAGCTTTAAAAAAGCTGTATAAGGCAGAACAAAACGAGCGATCCCCTTGGGGCCAAATCCGGGCGCTTTCACTGTTCGTACCGTCATGGATTTACCCCTGGCGGTTCGGTGTGAAACGGATTCTGTTTCTTTATAGATGTCTTTAAGAACACCATGCTCACGCATAAAACTCATGGCAGCGCTGCTTAGAGTGTTACGGTTGTTATAGCAATAACCATCTTCCATCATGATCTGCGGCATGGCTCGCCACAGTAAATAGAAAATGTCATCCGCATAACCGCCCATCAGTGTTCCGGTCAACAAAATGGTTTTTTTAACCAGAGAGGCTAAAACACCCATAGCCTGACCTTGTGCAGAACCCTGATTTTTATACTCATGTGCTTCATCAACCAGAAGGTTAGAGAAATAGCCTGTAGGAAGATAGCGTTTAATGAACTCAGTCGGCTGATAACCGCCTTGTCCTAAACCAAATTCCAGTTTGGCTAATGCCCGTTCTATCCGGCGAGCCTGGTTATCTGCAAAAACCAGTTCCCCGTTTTCATCCATAAGATTAACGAACTCATAGATATTATCGGACAGCATATTACTGAGCATATCTTCACCAAAACAGGCCAGCAACTTTTCAGCTGATTTTGGGCCTATCGTTGGCAACTGCTGCATGGCCATACTCACCAGTTCCCGCCGTGATTTCTGGCGGTTATTTTTACGGATCAAAGACCACAACGGTGAACCACAATGATGACAGTTTTGCTGCTCCTTATCTGAAAATGCAGAAAAGGAAACGGGATCATCATCTTCATTCACCACAATTGTTCCGCAGTCAGGACAAGCCGCATACTCGTAGGTACGAAACAGCGTTTTTTTACAATCTGGATCCGTCTGGTTCTGAGCAACACGAACATAACGCTTTCTGGCAATAATGCTTTTTTGCCAGTTAAAGCCCATCCGCATCCGCACACGACCGATGACATAGAACTCAACCACATGCTGTTCAGTGTCAACCTTACCCAGAGCTTCACGGATCGCCAGTAACCTGGCCAGCGTATCCGGGCCGTTTAATACCCAGACACGGGCATTGGGTACCGTCTCCATGATCTCTCTTCGCCACTTGTAAACCAGGTGGGGAGGGGAGATCACCAATGTCCGTTTATAACCTTCTGCATCCAGCAGAGCAGCGGTTACAATAGACATCAGCGTTTTACCTGTCCCCATTTCACCATTGATCACAGCGGCTTTATGCCCTTTATCAATCAACAAATGTGAAACTGACTGGATCAGATCACGCTGGGCATCGAAAGGTGAACGTAGCATGGCATCCATCAGGATTTCTCTGGACTCATTGGGAGTGCCATCAAAAACCGGTGGGTTTTGATCCTGGACAGCCTGCATCAGACCGCTTCCAAAATCGTTAATAAAATCAGTTAATGTGATAACCGACTCATTTTGAAAATCATCCTCGCAGTGCGATTGATTTTCCAGTATTTCAGCGTTATTATTCATATCGCATCTCCTTAATCGGGAGACACACTGACCCAACCGGGACAGTGTATTTCCCGGTTTGGGTTTTAATTTCAGTTACTGTGGCCAAGTCCATGCTTATTCACAATAACCAGCTTCGTTTATCATCCAAAGAAAAAAAACAACTGACCGGATTAACCGGCAGTGATCCCTCTTTTATCAAGAGTAAATCCCAGCTCAATCAGTTTGTTCAATCTCATTTGGTGAATTATCCTGGCAGAAGTGCCGAGGAATTATTGTTGCGGAAAATGCTTGAAGGCTTTCTTATTCATTGATTCAAGCGTTTTTAATGCTCTGACATAAATATAAGAAAGCTCTTCACGCAACTCCGTATTACAATCCAGTTGCTGCTTAATAAGTTCAGCATAATCCGGATCATCCGCCAGTTCTTTAAGCTGCTTTTGACAGCGAACCAGCCAGTTAAGGTCAATCAGATTAACCATAAGAGGATCTCCTGAGCAGGAGACATACCACACCCCAAAGCCAGGGAAAGTATGTCCCTGGTTTGGGGTTAAAAGAACAGCTCAAAGAGATTGAGCCAGATGTTTTGTCATCATCACATATAAATAGGGATAACGACTAATTAAAGCCGGGGATCGGGTAAACAGATCCTGGGCTTTTGATGCCGCTATACAGGCATCGGATTGACTGTCCGGATGAGTCAGACATCGGCTCATCCATTGCAGTTCTGACAGATTTATCATTTTGCATCTCCAAAAAAAAGCCGGAAATGCCCCTGCAGGGAATATTCCCGGCAGGGTTAAAACAAATCATTCATAACTCACCTGATACAACTACAATATCAGGCGTCTGTGATTTCAAGTTACAGGCACAGACTTTTTAAAGGCGTTGCTAAGAAAGTAGCAACCACTTTTAAAACCTCATTATTTTAAAACCTGAGTCAAAATAATCAACTTTCTTAATGATTTTATTTGAGTAATACACTATATCTTGTGTTCTTCTCAGCTGTACATATAACAATATATAGTGTTATTACTTAATTGTTTTATTCTAAAACCATTAAGAAAATTTTCCTTGCAGGACCTGGTGGTCTTGCAAGGAGAATTTCGACTGTAAATTATGTAGCATAATGACTAATGAAATAGTATTCCAGTGATCATTACAGTTTTTGGGAATGAACGACCAGGCATATTTCACCATTTTGATCATAGGCATAATTCAGTTTGAACAATATCGTTTCCGGTACCGCTACAAACTCAAAACTACGCACCTTAATGCTACGATTAAAATAAAGTGGCTGGTATTCTTCTTTACTGATGGTTATAAGGCGAACGACATCAGTTAAAATATTCTCCAACCTCTTTTGCTGTGATTCCTGAGCACCAAAAAACTTATTATCTTCATTATTCCAGACAATATAATGTTGCCAGACGAAGTCTGACACATAGATGGTCAGATCAGAGACTAAACCAATCTCACGGGCAGTATCAGTAACATCCATTACCCGTTGAATATGATATTGTTTCTGAATAACATCTAATGACATTATTTTGGGATCTTTATCACTCACTTTCATACGCATCTCCTTATTATTAAAAATAAGAGATACACACCCCCACTGGGATGTGTATCCCAATGGGGGTTAACAATTTTCTGTTTAATATTGATATTTCATGGAAACATCAAAGTAAACAGGATTAAATCAGGCAGCCTCCATAAGTTTGTTGCCAGAATTAAAACGAAGCAGGGAACAGCCTACTGCCTGACCCAAAGCCCGTACCAGTTGATAAATCACGGACTGGCCTAATACTTCATGCGCTACGGTCTGACTTAAACCGGATACCAGGTATTCCGGTATAGTTTTAAGCCTGGCATGTTCACCTGGCGTAAACTGTCGTAGTAATTCCGGTTTACAAGGGTGTGCCAGCTTGGGTTCAGTAGAACGGATCTTGCTGTATCCACGTCCAATCACAGCCGTTGAATTTGAAGAACCATCCACTATCTGCATTTTAAAAGAGTTGCCTTTGGCTTTATCTTTTATCTGCTTTAGTTTCAGCCCCTTCATTTCAGACCATAGTGGACTGTCTTGCGGTATATCATCCAGAATATCAGCCACACATTGAGTCTTATTAGAAACTAACTTTTCCATCAGTTCCCAGTCAAACTCAAGCCCTTGTGTTGGGCAGATCATAAACAGACGTTCACGATTCTCTAATGCTCCGTATTGACGGCCATTGAGAATACGAACCGCATCGTCTGTCTGATAACCCCAGCCTTTAAGTACATCCAGGATCACATACAAAGACACCGTATTGGCATACTGTTTTACATTTTCCAGGATCACAATCGCCGGATTGATCCGCTGAATATGCGACAGAAAACTATAAAACAGGCGGCCTGCCGTTTCATGCTGCTCTGCAAAAGCCAGCTGGTTTTTAGAGCGACCTGCAACACTGGCCCCTGTACACGGTAAGCCTGCTTCATACAAAACCACCGGACTCAATAAATCCGGCTCTACCTCATCCATAGAACCTTCAATAGCCAGGCTCCCAGCTGACCAGATAGGACTGTTCTGCATGGAAGATTCCAGGTATTTCTGTTCTTTTTCAATGGCAAATAACAATTCACCTTTCAGCCCGGTATCAGCCAGGCCTTCATGGATGGCCGTGGCCATAATACCGCCACCATGAGCATTACTGCCTGTAGTGACTACTCGCCGGGTTATGGCCTGTCTGACTGCCTGCAATCGCTTTGCAATCAACTGATCGGTAGGATGATAATTGATCACTATCAGACCGTTTATATAAAACGTAATACGGGCACGTTCAAAATGACCAAAAAACTCTGTAATAAGCTGGTTATTTATATCAACGACAGGTACCCTGATTTTACGTTGTTTTTTTCTGGATACTTTAAAAGAACCCGTCTCATCTAATACCAGTCGGATTTGATGAGCATCGACTTCCAGTTTAAAAGTGGATCCAATGTTGAATCCGGCATCCTGTAAACTTTGACCTTGTAACCAGATCCGTTTACGGGATTTATGCTCGCCAATCTTTCGATAGGCGACATATAATTGATTATTCATTTAGCATCTCCTGTTAATAAGAATAAGGAGATCAGCTTGCCCATAACAGGAAAGCTGATCCCTGTTTGGGCAAGTTAAATTAAGGTGAACTATGCCACCTGGTTATTTTCCTCAAGCTGTTTTTTAAAATAGCCTAAAGTATTTGGTTCAAAATGAAGATCCAGCTCCACATTGTTTTCTATTAGCTCGGTAATAGAGATGTAGCCATACTCGGGATAACCCATATTAGCCACACCATACGCCTGGTATTGTTCAGCCAGCATATCCTTTTCAGAAATATACCAGTCAAACCCACCGTAAAAATAATGCAGATAAGCAATGGCCTCATCGCCCTTATCTTCCTGCTCGCCAGTTTGCGGCATGGATTGGATAAGTTGCGCTGTTTCAACCAACTGGTCAATAAAATACTGACCTTCTTCACCAGCAGTGGCTTCCAGCATAAAATTAAGCTGCCTTTTTCCAATAAATGCCTGTAAATATTTGGCGGCTTTACGGGCATCCTGTAATGAATTAGGCGCTTGTTCTGCTGCTTGTTTCGCTGTTGGTTGTGGAATATCAGGTTTACTCTCACCCTCTTTAAGGGTCAGAATGCCGTCCTTAATGGCGCTTTCCAGAATATCCTCAACATCACTGCGGTTCAGATCCAGCTTGATGGCATGAACGGCCTCACCGGTTAAATAACTCAGCCATCCTTGTTCTTCAAAGGTTTTAATGACGTAGTTTTTCCAGTGATCAAGCAATGGTAAATGACAGGCTTCTTTGATGATTTCCCAGGTATCCGGCTGTTCTTCATTATCACGATAAATTAACAGAGCCTTGTTATTCAAACTGTCAGGCTTATCCGCTAATTTGTCGTAAATAAAAACATGAGACAGGGTTCCGAATATTTTGGACTGAGAACGACCATTAACTTTAGTCAGATCCTCAATATCGGGAATATCAACATAAACCGTTTGATCAGTGTCCAGGTTTTCAAGATGTATTTCTCTCAAACCTTGTTCTGACTTTGGCAGGGTCAATCGGGCAAAAAATTCCTGCAAGGCAGTATCTCTTCCCCAGACTGATAAAAAGATCAGTTTGGACTGATCCAGTAAAAACGCATCGACATAGAGATCAGCGATCTCTTCTATTTGGTAAAGGTTCATAAGCATCTCCTTAATTTAAGCAATAAAAGGGATGCTTAACCCCTTATGTTGGGAATAAACATCCCAACCGGGTTAAAAAACGAGAAAAGACCAGTGTTGGCCAGACAGCATTTCATTTTCTCAAACTGTCTTTAAGGGCGCAGAATAACTCTGCAGTAAAAAAACGGGTTATGTAATAGCCTTAAACAAGTAAGAATATTACATAACCAGACTTTACAGGATAAAAATAACCCCTTCTGATCCATTTTATGGATCAGAAAAGGGTAGGGCAATAATTATGGATCAGGAGGCTGGAACCAGCTCCCAGTTGACTTCCAGGGTACAGATACGTTTTTCAATAAACTTTTTCAGTGTATCTTTATCGTTCTGTTCGGAAGAATGATTAAATAAAATGACCGCTTTATGCAGTTGCTGGCAGTTAGCGGAAATCTCTGTTTGAGTAAATGTTTGTAAAGTATTCATGATCGGATCCTCTAATAATTAAATTAATGTTACAAAGTCCCCTAAACAGCCTTATAGTTTTATAAAAATACAAAGCTGCTTAGGTGGACCCTGCAACAGGATCCGTCAGTTTTAAAAATTAAGTTTTAATATAAACCAGGGCAATTTGAGCAGCCACTCCAAGAATGACTGTTCCGATCCAGAACCATTTTTGCCATTGCCAGTGATTTTCCTGCTCAACCCGGTGTTTATCATCAATATTTACAGATTTTGACATCTTATTGCATACTCCTAATTTTAGAATAAAAAAAAGGGATGCAATCAACCGCCAGGATGATAAACATCCCGACGGATCCAGGGTATTACACGACTTTA
>JALTKC010000536.1 GCA_027076245.1 Gammaproteobacteria bacterium | reverse complement strand
GTATCTGACTGAAACCACCTCAGGGCTGACCTATGTGGTGGATCGGTTTCGTAAGTGGGAGCATAGTGGGCATGTTACTTTGAGGCGGGGGGAAAGATCGAGGTTGGCGGATTTTGCTTCGGAGGTGCTTTAGCGTTCAGCGTTCAGCGTTCAGAAAGAGCTTAAAGCGTTGAGCGTTGAGCGTTGAGCGTTGAGCGTTGAGCGTTGAGAAAGAGCTTAGAGTGTTAAGTGTTAAGTGTTAAGTGTTAAGTGTTAAGTGTTAAGTGTTAAGTGTTAAGTGTTAAGTGTTAAGTAAAGAGCATAATCCTTTCCTGATAAATGGAAAGGGATTTATTTTTTTATAATGGACTTTTTTTATGACAGAAAATGATGGTGAGAAGCGGCTTTTTGTTCTTGATACTAATGTTTTAATTCATGATCCGACGGCGCTTTTTCGTTTTGCGGAGCATGATCTGTTTTTGCCTATGGTAGTGCTGGAGGAGCTGGATAATAACAAGAGAGGTCACTCTGAAGTGGCTCGAAATGCACGTCAGGCTAGCCGCTTTCTGGATGATCTGACTTCCAATGCCACGCCTGAAGAGATCCGTCAGGGGCTGAGTCTTAATCAGCGCATTGGTTTTGATGAAGACTCTGATGAAGGTCTGATAGCGACCGGCAAGCTGTTTTTCCAGACTGAGCCTATGAGCGACCGGGTTTCCATGCCGCTACCCGGTAAAAACAATGATAATTCCATTATAGAAATTACCGTTGCCTTGCAGAACAATCCCGGCCTGCCCAAAGTCTCTCTGGTCAGTAAAGACATTAATATGCGTATCAAGGCGGCCGCCATTGGTGTGCATGTTGAAGATTATAATAATGATCAGGTACTGGAAGACGTTAATTTGCTCTACAGCGGTGTACTGCACCTGACGGAAGACTTCTGGGATACCAGCACCAAAGAGGTCGATAGCTGGTCTGAGGAAGGCCGGACTTTTCATAAAATTACCGGTGATGAAGCCCGAAAATGGCAGCCTAACCAGTTTATTGTCATTGACGATAATGCCGGTTTTGAAGCCATTGTCCGGGAAACCAATGAAAGCGGTGCCATTGTGGAACAGGTACAGCAGTTTTATTCTGAAAAACAGGCGGTCTGGGGAATTATGGCCCGCAACCAGGAACAGAATTTTGCACTTAACCTGTTGCTGGATCCTGATGTTGACTTTGTCTCCCTGGTCGGCCAGGCCGGTACCGGTAAAACCCTGCTGACGCTTGCTGCCGGACTGGAACAGGTACTGGACGAAAAAATTTACAGTGAAATTATTATGACCCGGGTCACTATTTCGGTGGGTGAAGATATTGGCTTTTTACCCGGTACCGAGGAAGAAAAGATGGCCCCCTGGATGGGCGCCTTAATGGACAACCTGGAAGTACTAACCATGAATAATGACAGCGGAGAATGGGGCAAACAGGCCACCAGCGACCTGCTGGCCAACCGGATTAAGCTCCGCTCCCTGAACTTTATGCGTGGCCGAACCTTTTTAAACCGTTATATTATTCTCGACGAAGCTCAGAACCTGACCTCCAAGCAGATGAAAACCCTGATCACCCGTGCCGGCCCGGGCACCAAAATTGTCTGCCTGGGTAATATTGCACAGATTGATACGCCGTATCTGACTGAAACCACCTCAGGGCTGACCTATGTGGTGGATCGGTTTCGTAAGTGGGAGCATAGTGGGCATGTTACTTTGAGGCGGGGGGAAAGATCGAGGTTGGCGGATTTTGCTTCGGAGGTGTTGTAGAGCGTTGAGCGTTGAGCGTTGAGCGTTGAGAAAGAGCATAGAGGGTTAAGTGTTAAGTGTTAAGTGTTAAGTGTTAAGTGTTAAGTGTTAAGTGTTAAGTGTTAAGGAAGAGCATAGAGTTGTGATTTTAATTTTGTGAGTAAAAGATTTTTTTATATTTTGTTTTTTGGTTTGCTGGGTGGATTGCTTGGTTCGTGTAGTAATGGAGAGGATCCGCGGGTGGTGCTTTGTCGGGATCTTGGGCAGGTTTTGTTGGGAGTGGCGGATGATGGTATTAAATGGACGGGGTATACGCCGGTTATTCAGGGGTATCAGGATCTGGAGGTGCGGGTTTCTTTTAGTTTGAGGAATGAACAGGGGGAACAAAGTCATGGGGTGGCTTCCTGTTTTTATCCTTATGAGCAGGATGATATTGGGGCTGAGACGTTTGAAATGCCGACAGCGGCTTATTCTACTTATCCGGCAAAGATGGTGCTTAATGGGGAAACGGTTGATAAGAAATTACTGGCTCAGAGCATTAATAAGGTGATGGTTATGCAGGGGAAGCGGGCTATTGAGAATGTACAGGAAAAATTAAAGAACTGACACGGTTTGTTCTGCTGGCGTGCCCGGTATTACATTTTGCAGGTCGATTTCCAGTTTTCCCAGGGGGGCATTCATGGACATTCTTACGGGTAGTTTCCGGCTGTCCTGGCTTATCCAG
>JALTKC010000535.1 GCA_027076245.1 Gammaproteobacteria bacterium | reverse complement strand
ATTCACGGTGCCGGCGCCGGCATTATAAGCCGCCAGGGTGAGCAGCCAGTCCCCCTTATAATAATGGTTAAGCTGTTCCAGATAAGTTAAAGCCGCATTTGTGGACTGCCAGACATCCCGGCGACCGTCAAACCACCAGTTCTGCTTAAGGCCGAAATGGCGACCGGTAGCCGGCATAAACTGCCATAAACCAGCGGCTTTCTGGCTGGAACGGGCATGAGGTTTAAAACCGCTTTCAATAATGGGTAGTAATACCAGTTCTCCTGGTAATTTTCTGTTCTCAACTTCTTCAGTAATTAAATACAGATAGGGCTCAGCCCGTTCAGAAACTTTGCTTAAATAGTTTTTATGTTTAAGATACCAGCTCTTATATTTATCTATTGCTGGATGGTTGATTTCAGAAAACTGAAACAGTTCCGGCAGGTATAACCATAGATTATTATACTCAGTCAGTTTTGAGTCCAGGGGCTGCTGTGTCGTGTTGATATGGTCTGAATGAGCGGCAATAGCCTGTCGGGTGGAATCTAATACAGGATCAATATTGGTATTGATATTATCGCTTTGGGTATCTTTTAAATAATCACTGGATAAGATATTTGACTTATCTGGTGAAGTATTTAAGGTGTCTGTTGTTGTACAGGCTGTCAGTGTCAGCTGGCTGATAAACAACAGCAGTAAAAAGCAGGGGTTTAATTTAATCAAGTGTGTCTTTCCAGTAGCGAACCGTTGCAAATACCTCAGCAGGTGTTGACAGTTGTTTACCTGCAAATTGTTCTGCCGCTTTAATTACGCTCTGACAATTAAAGCGTAAAAAAGGATTGGTCTGTTTTTCCAGTTTTAATAAAGAGGGTACAGTGGCTTTTCCGGCATTGCGCAGCTCTCTGGTATCTTTTATTCTTTGTAACAGTTCTGTATTTTCAGGTTCTACCCGTTGGGCAAAAACCAGGTTGTCCTGGGTATATTCATGAGCACAGTACACCCAGGTATCATCATCCAGCTGCAGAAGCTTGTCTAATGAATGGTGCATCTGCTCTGCAGTGCCTTCAAATATCCGGCCACAACCGCCGGCAAAGAGGGTATCTCCAATAAACAGACTGCTGTCTCTGTTATTTTCACCATGGTATAAATAGGCAATATGCCCAAGCGTATGTCCGGGTACGTCTAATACCTTAAACGATAACCCCATGGAATTCAGTGATACAGTCTGCGTTTCATCCAGTTTATGGCTTATCGCCGTTATAGCTTCATGAGCCGGACCGTAAACCGGTATGTCAAACCGGCTCAGTATTTCCCGGATACCGCCGGTATGGTCGCCATGATGATGGGTAATAAAAATAGCCTGTGGCTGGTACTGGTTTTGTTCAATACTCTGGAGGACGGGCCAGGCTTCTCCGGGATCCACAATAATAATCTTCTTTTCTGCCTGCTTTTCGGGTAAACCGTGAATAAACCAGATATAATTATCTTCAAAGGCAGGAATTCGACTAACCTTTAATGACTTTTCTAATGACGAGCTGGATGACTTTTTTAAGGAATTCATAACCTTGTATTATGGCACAAATTAAACCGTAAAATGAATAAGCCCAGGGATAAATTTTTATCTTTTAACAGAAAAAATCCGCCCAAAGAACCCAGACCCTGTGTTTTTAAACATCCCTGGAAAATGGTTCGCCAATGGTATCAGACTGAGCTGGGTCAGGCCTTTCTGCACAGTGAAAAACAGTCCCTCAATAAATTACTGGAACAGATTTTTGGGTACAATTTATTACAGTTGGGCTGTCTTGATGACAGCGGTTTAACGGCATCTTCCAGAACCTCTTTTCAGTATGTCTGTGAATCGGCTGAATATTTAAACAGTGGTTTTAAACTTCCAGGCAAACAGGTCAGCTATGTAGGTGAGTTCCAGGATCTGTCCATACAAAGCCATTCTATTGATGCCGTTCTATTACCACATACCCTGGAATTTGAACCTGATCCGCACCAGATATTGCGGGAAGTTGATCGGGTTCTGGTAGCTGAGGGCAAAGTAGTGATTCTGGGGTTTAATCCATTCAGTCTCTGGGGTTTCTGGCATAAATACTGGGAGATAAGAAACCGTATTGCCAGCGATGCTAACCGGGAAAAGGTACCTTTACCATCCTGCGGCCATCTGCTCAGCCAGAAACGGTTACGGGACTGGTTAAAACTGTTGGGTTTTGATATACAATTGGTCAGTGAATATTTTTACCGGCCGCCGGTAAAAAATGCCGCTCTGTTAAAGAAACTGGAATTTATAGAAGTTGCGGGCAGAGCCTCACGCCTGTTACCGGCCGGCGGCTACTTAATGGTGGCCACCAAACGGATTTCCACATTAACGCCTATACCTCAAAAATGGAAATTTACCAAGGCCATCATTGGTTCAAACACCATTGAACCGGCCGGTTTTAAAGATTTAAGAAACCATCAGGTTGCAGGTAAAACCAGCCTGTTAAAAGAAAACATTCTAAAAGAAAG
>JALTKC010000534.1 GCA_027076245.1 Gammaproteobacteria bacterium | reverse complement strand
TCTGTTTTTACAGTTACGGGAAGATGCCCGTATCAATTCCCTGTATATTTCCTTAATGCTGTTAAGCACATTGCTGGCCAGTCTGGGACTTTATGCAGACAGTTCGGCAGTGGTTATCGGCGCTATGCTGCTGGCACCTCTTATGTCGCCCATTATTTCCAGTTCAATGGGCTTGTTAAGAGGTGAAGATACATTGTTTTATCAGTCATTAAAAAAACTCGGTCTGGGCATTGCGCTGGCCTTGCTGGCATCATTGCTATTGACCTTATTTATGCCCCAGGTGGATTTAAGCGGGGAAATCAGGGCACGGATTAACCCAAACCTGATCGACCTGGCCATTGCTGTTTTTTCCGGCATTGCGGCGGCCTATACCAAGGCTCATAAAGAACTTTTAAATAATCTTGCCGGGGTAGCTATTGCGGTGGCCCTGGTACCGCCGCTGGCCAGTGCTGGTATTGGATTGGGTCGGGGTGAAGCCTATGTATTTGAAGGTGCCATATTATTATTTGTGACTAACCTGGTAGGGATTATGGTTGCGGCCACTTTAACCTTCCAGTTTCTGGGTTTTTCCAATACCGTTAAACGAAAGAAAAGCCTGACCCTTATTATTTTAGCCTTACTGTTATTATCGTATCCGCTTTACAGAACATATAGTGACAGTCTGCATCGTTATTACCTGACCAGAGTGCTGGTTAATAAAGAGCTGACCATAAATAATAAAAAAATACTGATTGAAAAAGCCGCTATTGATTATCAGAATAAGCAGCGCATTATTAATATAACGCTGGTGGTAAAGCAGGCTCTGAACAAGCATGAAATGACGCTGCTCCGACAGGCGATTAAACAACGTTTTACCCGTGAGGGACAGATCAGAATCAGTATAAAGTATAGCCTATAGCCTATAGCCGCCAGGAACCTGAATGAATGTTCAAAACAGTTTAATTGAGTTTATTCTCAGGCAGAGGCTGTTGCTTATTTCTACAGGGTTTTATTACGCAGTGTCTTATTAAGAACAAAAGATTTCCCCTGCCATGTATCCTGTTTCTGTAAATGATCTTCAATAGCCTGGGTAGGGCGCATTTTCTCTTTTGTCCAGGCAGGGGCGAGCAGCTCATCCCAGCGGCTGGCCACTGCGGCCAGTCTCTGTACCGCAATATCCGGTGACAGATATTCCAGAAATAGAGTGACTTTATGAATATACTCATCCAGTTCAATGGGCTGAAATTTCCCCAACTGATACTGTAAGGCCAGGGGCGTGTTGCTGAGTACGTGCAGATTATGCAGTTTGACATTATTAACCGGCAGTTCATTTATAATCTGTGCCGTTTCAATCAGCTCCTGATCAGTTTCTCCGGGCAGGCCGAACATCAGGTGGATACCAATATCCACACCGGTATGCTGATGCAGTTTTTCAATGGCTTCATAACCTCGTTGTACATTATGGCCACGTTGCAGAAAATCCAGATGGTGATCAAAAAAACTCTGCAGGCCCAGTTCAACCATAACGTAGTATTTATCATGAGTCTGTTTAAGCAGGGGCAGAATACGTTTTGGCAGACAGTCCGGCCGGGTGCCTAAAACCACGCCTTTAATATTGTCCTGAGCCAGGGCAATATCAAAGCGCTGTTCCAGCTCGGAGACCCGATCAAAGGTATTGGTATAGGACTGAAAATAAACCAGAAAAGATTTGGCCCGATAGCGCCGGGCAATTTTGTCCCGGTTAATAATTATCTGATCCTGTAGTGATTTATCCCGTTCCAGATGATAAGCCGCCGAGCCCCATTCATCGCAGAAGATACACAGGGGCATTCTGGAATTAGGCTGACGATTGGGGCAGGTTTCAGCAATACTGACCGATACTTTATAAACTTTTTCGCCAAAACGCTGTTTATAAAACTGGCTAATCGGGTAGTAACGCTTGTCTTCCCATCTCATTAATGCGTCCAGCCCTTAAGATAATTTCTGATCAGTGAAGCAATCAGTTCATTTGTACTGCCGGCAGAGGTAACAAACAGATTGTCATTGATTGAAAGGGTACAAATCCCATGTACACTGCTCCACAGTACCCGGCTGGTACGGGTTATTTCCTGTTCGGGACAATCCGGCTTAATACGCTTAAGCTCTGTTTCCACCAGAGAAAACAGGCTGTTTACCTGTACCAGATACCAGTCGGGCAAAGGCTCATCACCCAGTACATCAGAATCAAAAATCAGTGTCCAGAGTCCCTGGTGTTTGTGAGCAAATTCAAGGTAAAGGCCGGCATAGGCCAAAATATTTTCTTCAGCACTATGCTGCTCAGTATCCAGCTTCAGGCAGTCATCATAAAGCCGTTTCAGGGTGCGGGCATTCACATGCAGCAGCAGATCGGGCAGGTTTTTAAAAATCTGGTAGAGGGTACCAACGGTATAACCCATTTTGGTTGCAATCTGCCGGGTACTGAGCGCACTGGCCGGTTTGCTGTTTAATAATTCCTCAGCAGAACTCAAAGCCAGTTC
>JALTKC010000533.1 GCA_027076245.1 Gammaproteobacteria bacterium | reverse complement strand
TGAATAACTGGCTTATGATTGACTGACACCATAAAATAATGTCCGGAGTAAGGCTGTTGGTAAACCAGCGGGAGGTGATCGGACTTGAGTCTGGCACTGTTGTTATTAACATCAAGACTGGATAACAGGCTTTCGACATCATGTTCCATGCGTGACTGAACAAAGTCATAAATCAGTTCATTCATGGAGCGCTGGCCCAGAAACCAGAGCAGGCTGAACAATAAAAGTAAACTCAGGGACAGACCGATGTGTAGCCGGTATTCCAGAGAGTTCATTCCACTTTATCCATAAAAATATAGCCCTGACCGCGACGGGTAACAATGCGATCCTTTCCGATTTTTTCTCTCAGGCGACGAATATACACTTCTATCAGATTACTGTCCCGATCAAAATCCTGATCATAGATATGGTCAATTAAGCGGGTTTTAGACAGAACCTTGCCGGGGTTGAGCATAAAATAACGCAGCAGACGAAACTCGGTGCCGGTTAATTCAATAGCCTGCTCATTACTGTTTAGAAATAACTGCTGGGTTTCCTCATCCAGACGGATATCGTCACATTCCAGGGTGGTCTGACCGGCCATATCATGAGTTCTGCGTAATAAAGCCTGTATCCTCATGGTCAGTTCTTCAATATGAAAGGGTTTGCCCAGATAATCATCAGCCCCGGCTTTAAACCCGTCAATGCGTTCGTGCCAGGCATCCCGGGCGGTAAGAATAATCACCGGTACGCTATTGCCTTTTTGTCGCCAGTTAGCCAGCATTTCAAGTCCGGGACGTTCCGGCAGGCCAAGATCCAGTACCACGATATCATAGGTTTCCTCATCACCCATAAATTCACCGTCAATACCATTATGGGCAAGATCCACAGCAAAGCCTTTCTGCATAAATTCAGTCTGCAGGTTTTTGGCCAGTTTTAAGTCGTCTTCTACTAATAATAAACGCATGATTTTAATCGTCGTCCCTGTGATGAGACTCGTCATCTTCTTCATTAAGGTGTAATACCTGGGAAGTCAGAGCATCCACTTCCAGCTCAAGTACCATGCCCTGATGATCAATATACTCAATCTCGTACAGATATTCACTATTATCCGGGTGATCCTGGTTTTTAATCAGTTCCACTTCCAGCAGGCGGGCAACACCAAACGGTTTGAGCTGATCCAGAATATGTTCCAGCGAGGTGATTTTACCCGCTGTTTTAAGTGCTTTTATTTCATGGGGTGTGTATTCTTCTTCCTCGTTATCATCCGCAGAGACTGTAATAGTCAGGAACAGCATGATCAGAAATAAAATACTTTTAATATAAGTCATTAAATAAGGGCCTGCTTACCTTATAGGAGGCTCATAAGGTTAATGTTAAGTGGATTATAGGCGGATTATAGTAGCTCTGAAATGAATTGAAACTGAAAAAATGGATAATAATTACCCGCTTAAAATTATTGTAAATCTTTTTCAAATTCCCTATACTGGAAAAATATTTGTCAATTTTTTATTTCTCTTTTGTAACTTATTGAAAAATAAGTTAATAAAAAATAGCCTGTAAATCACTCTTGTTTTATATGGTTATTTTTTATGAAGTTTTAAAGTGTTTTTATGGGCTTTAAAACCTGTAAAAGAGAATATTCAATAAACATGGCGGGAGATTAAACCATGTCCAATCAGACTATAAGTCCGGCTCTTGAGCAGGATATCGATCATCAGGAAACTCAGGAATGGCTTGAGGCTCTGGAAGCGGTGCTGGAAAACGAAGGCCCGGAACGGGCTCACTTCTTATTAGAACAGCTTATTGACCAGTTACGCCGTTCCGGGGTAAACCTGCCGCATTCATCCAATACGGCTTATGTTAATACCATTCCTCCACATCTGGAAAAACCCATTCCCGGTGATTCGGCTATGGAAGCCCGTATTCGTTCTCTGATCCGCTGGAATGCCGCAGCCATGGTCGTAAAAGCCAATCGAAAATCGTCTGAACTGGGCGGTCATATTGCCAGTTTTGCTTCAGCCGCAACCTTATATGATGTGGGCTTTAACCATTTTTTCCGTGCACCGACCCATGAACATGGTGGTGATCTGGTACTGTTCCAGGGGCACTCCGCACCGGGTATGTATGCCCGGGCTTTTCTGGAAGGGCGTTTAAATGAAGATCAACTGGATCGATTCCGCCAGGAAGTGGACGGCGGCGGTCTGTCCTCCTATCCACACCCCTGGTTAATGCCGGACTTCTGGCAGTTCCCCACCGTATCCATGGGGTTGGGTCCCATCCAGTCCATTTATCAGGCACGTTTTATGCGTTATATGCATGACCGTGGTCTGGCCGATACCCGTAAACGTAAAATCTGGTCCTTTATCGGGGATGGTGAAACCGATGAGCCGGAAACTCTGGGCGCTATTTCTCTGGCCTCCCGTGAGAAGCTGGACAACCTGATCTGGGTCATTAACTGTAATCTGCAGCGTCTGGATGGGCCGGTACGCGGCAATGGCAAGATTATTCAGGAACTGG
>JALTKC010000532.1 GCA_027076245.1 Gammaproteobacteria bacterium | reverse complement strand
ATTCCTGATAGTGGTGTAAAACTTGATTAAGGTTTTACTTCTACCCCAATTAAAGGTTCTTCCTCAATACGAGCCTCTTCCTGTGCTGAATCCGTTTCATCTGTTAAGCTGTCTTCTTCTGCCGCTTGCTCATCAGTAAAATCCGTATTAACTGCTTCAGCCACAGAATCATTATCACTGCTTATATCTGAGAGTTCCTGATCGGTAGGATCAGACACTATGGATTTTACCCGTTCAGACAGCCGGCTGATAATTTTATTGTCCTTTCTGACAGCCAGGGAGTCCAGATAGGGATAGCCGTTAAGGAGCAGGTCATCATCGGTTTTAAACTGTCCATCTTCCCCGGCGGAACGCAGTACCACCCGGCCTTTAAAAGCACCGCTGGTCATACCTGAATATTTAAATGGATGTCCCCAGGCATCGACAAGCTGTTCCGTCTCCAGACGCAGCCATGATTTTAACTTATCTTTATTATCCGGAACAATTAAAGCGTTAACATTAACACGATTATTAACAACAACCGGCATTCGGTTTAAATTTGCAAGACCAGCCCCTACCAGAACAAGTTTATCTATCGTTTCAAACTCCTGCTGATTAAGTTTAATCATTTCAACCGGCTCATTTGTCTGTGCAGAATCTCTTCCACTCATAAAAAAAAGCCCCAGAATAACCATAACAGATAAGGCTGCAATCAAAGGCAGAAGATTTTTACTCCTGCTGTTATTTTTGACACTGTTTGATGATAGCTGAGTCGCTGATGCGGTAACACTCCCAGTTAATATTTTCTGTTGCAAAATATGCTCATGAGTTTCAGTCAGGTGAAATTCAATATCTTCTTTATTGAGAAAACCAAAACCCGCAAGGTTTAAAATATTCATAAGCTGCTCAGTTTCATTAGCTGGACGGGTGATTTTACGTGACATCAGATAATTGCGGACATAAACATCGGCTCTTCTGTCCCAGCCTGTATGTGATGTCTGATCCAGCAGCCAGTCCAGACACCAGTTCATTACGCCCCCATCAGTTCTCCCGGCAAAAATAAACTTACCGTCAGAACTGATGGCAACACTGCTGAACTCTGTATCAGCAATAGTAAAACTATGCAGACACTCACCACTGTCCAGCTGCCATATTCTCAGGCTTCTGTCTGCACTGATTGACACCACAATTCTGAACTGATCATCCATTACTGCCTGGTAGATACGGTTACTGTGGCCGCTGAATGTCTGTCTGGGGTGTTTGTTGCCGGAATCGGTTGCCCATAAACACAGTGTTGCATCAGCACTGCCGGTTAACAGGTACTGACCATCCAGACTGACAGCGAGGCTGGTGACTGCTTTATTATGAGCTTCAAATTGCCTGATCAGTTTACCGGACTGAATATCTCTTATCATCAGAGTATTGCTGTTTATGGCCGCAGAAATAAATTTTTTACCGTCCGGGGTGATAAGCAGGTGACTGATGGCGGTTTGATTATCTGTATAATCCGCTGTCACTTCACCGGTCAGCAGACGCCACAGAAAACAGCCGCCCCGGCTGTCTGCTGAAATGACAAAACGTCCGTCCGGCGTCAGATCAAAACAGCTGATATCAGCATTATGCTGATGAAAGGACGAAAAATATTCTGCCCGATTAATATCCATTAAATGGATATCCGGCCCTGTTGCGAATAATAATGAACGGTCATCCTCCGTCAGTTTTATTCGTGTTACCGGTTTACTGAGCTTAATAATTTCATGGCATGAAAAACTGTCTGCCTGCCATTGTCTTATGACACCCTGTTGATCCGCAGAGTAAAAAGTTTCTGTGACCTGACTGCTGCAAAGACTGTTAATACGGTGAGCTGAGATTTTTTCTTCCCTGTCCTGCCAGGCATTTTTAAGTGCCAGCCTGGGCAGTTTCAGATACAGAGATGCCCAGTCATTCCAGGCTTTTTTATCCTGCTCATAGCCCTGAATGGATCGGGCCTGTTCCAGCTCCCTGCTGGCCTGTATATAGTTTTTCTGCTGCTGTTTAACTGCGGCTGACTGAATTTTTTTCAGATACTGAGTCTGAAGCTTATCAATTTCCTGAGCCGATTGCGGAACAGAGAAAAGCAACCGGGCCTGATATCGATAAGGGTTATTCACTTCAAGTATGGACAGCCCTTTACGGCCGGTTACCAGTACATACTGTTGCGAGTGATCCAGAGCCAGATGCAGAACCGGCCCGTCAAACCGGTGCAATGTCAGAGATTTTCCGCTCTTGAGATCCCAGTAACGTACAGCTCCATCACTGCCACTGGATACCGCATAAAAAGATTCTCTGGAAACACAAATGCAGTCCACTGAACCCTTATGACCTTTTAACACTCGTTGTGACTGCAGTTTAAGGGTATTTGAATCATCCTGTTCCAGCTCCCAGAGAATTAAAGCACTGTCTTTCCCGCAGGACAGCAGCAGTTGTTCATTGATCCACAGCGCACGGGTCACCTCATGTTCATGTCCACGCAGGATTAATC
>JALTKC010000531.1:603-2501 GCA_027076245.1 Gammaproteobacteria bacterium | reverse complement strand
CGCGTCAACTAGCGGTTTATGCCATGTTTCTGACGCGGGCAAGATGCCCGCGCTCCCAGGAAATGGCTTCGCATTTAAGTATATTTTAAAGAAAAAAATATAATCCTAATAAACGGATGGACACCAATTATAGCGTTTCAGGCAAATAAATTCTCATAATTTTTGTATTTCAGATATAATTATGCGTCTTTTTTTACACTAACTTTTATACGAACTTTTTACACTAACCTTTTACATCTGCCGCCAAAACTAAATGGATAATTTATACTCACCGCTGTCGCCTGAATTTATAGCCAAAACTGGTATGAAAAGCTATTGGGGCAAACTGTACGGCAGTGCTCTTAGCCTGGCGATTGCCCGTCTGGCAGAGCAGTCCGGTCAGTTTATTACCCTGATCACGTCTGACATGCCCTCAGCTTCGAAACTGAAATATGAGTTATCTTTTTTTGTCAGTGATAAGGATCTGGAAATACTGTCTCTGCCGGACTGGGAAACCCTGCCTTATGATGTATTTTCCCCCCATCAGGACATTATTTCTGAACGCCTGTCCACGCTGTACCACCTGCCCCGCCTAAAACGGGGGATTTTAATACTGCCTCTAAGCACCCTGATGCACCGGCTTATGCCGCTGGATTATATTAATAATAATACCCTGCTGCTGAGCAAGGGCATGACGCTTGATATGGGCGAGTTTCGGCGAGATCTTGAAAAGCGCGGTTATCAATGCGTTAATAATGTCTATGAACACGGCGAGTTTGCGGTGCGGGGCAGTATTATCGACCTGTTCCCCATGGGCAGCCCGTTACCCTACCGGCTGGATCTGTTTGACGATGAAATAGAAACCATTAAAACTTTTGATATTGAAACCCAGCGTTCCATACAGGATATTGAACGCATCAATATGATGCCGGCACGGGAGTTTCCGCTGGATAAGGACAGTATTGAATTATTCAGGGAGCAGTACCGTAATACTCTGGGCGGTGATTTAACCCAGAGCACCATTTACAATGAAGTCGGCCAGGGTGTTTCACCGGCCGGAATTGAATATTATCTGCCGCTGTTTTTTGAGCAGACCACCACCCTGTTTGATTTTCTTCCGCAACAGTCTGTCATTATTAATTTTACCGATCTGGAAACCGTCACTGACAGTTTTATCCATGAAACCGAACAACGTTATGAACAATACCGGCATAATACCGCCCGTCCCGTACTGGAACCTCAGCAGCTTTTTCTGAAAACCGATGAGCTGTTTGCTCATTTTAAAAATTACCCCAGAATCATTGTCCAGTCCTTTGAGTTTCCACCCAAAGCCGGTGTCTTTAATTTTACCAGTGAAAAACCACCGGCTTTAACTATTAATACCCAGAAAGACAATCCTCTGGAGCAATTACAGCAGTTTCTTGATACCGCCAGAGAACAGCAGCAGAAAGTGCTGTTCTGTACGGAAACCCCCGGACGGCGTGAAACTTTGCTGGAGTTATTAAAACCTTACAAGATTTATCCCAAAACCCTGCCCGGCTGGACAGACTTTTTAAGCACCAGGAAAAGCCCTGCAGTCTGCACAGCACCGCTGGATGAAGGGCTGTTGCTGCCGGATATTGCCCTTATCAGCGAGTCCCAGCTTTACGGTCAGCAGGTTATGCAGCGCCGTCGCCGTAAGTCCCGCACTCAGGACAGTGATGCCATTATCAATACTCTGGCAGAACTGGAGATTGGTTCTCCGGTGGTTCATGAAGACAATGGTGTGGGTCGTTATCTGGGCATGAAAACCCTGACGGTGAATGATGAAACCGCTGAGTTTCTGGAGCTTGAATACGCCGGAGGAGATAAGCTTTATGTACCGGTAGCCTCTTTACATTTAATTAGCCGTTATACCGGTTCCAGCCCTGATACTGCAC
>JALTKC010000531.1:0-593 GCA_027076245.1 Gammaproteobacteria bacterium | reverse complement strand
GGGAAAAAGCCAAGCGCAAGGCTCGGGAAAAAATTCGCGATGTAGCCGCTGAACTGCTGGAAATTTATGCTCAACGTGAAGCCCAGCAGGGTTTTGCCTATCGTTATAATGAACAGGATTATCTGGCCTTTGCCAGCAGTTTTCCCTTTGAGGAGACTCCGGATCAGCAGGAAGCCATTGATAATGTCATCGCAGATATGACCGGCCCGCGGCCTATGGATCGACTGGTCTGCGGTGATGTGGGTTTCGGTAAAACTGAAGTAGCCATGCGGGCGGCCTTTATTGCGGTTTCCGGAGGCAAACAGGTCGCTATTCTGGTACCGACCACCCTGCTCAGTCAGCAGCATACCGAAAATTTTCAGAACCGGTTTGCTGAGTGGCCGATTAAAATTGCTGGCCTATCCCGTTTTCAGTCCAAAAAAGAACAGGATGCTATTTTAAAAGGCGTGGCAGACGGTACCATAGATATTGTCATTGGTACCCATAAACTGCTGCAGGAAACTATAAAATACAAAGAACTGGGACTGGTGATTATTGACGAAGAACACCGCTTTGGTGTCCGTCAAAAAGAACGCTTTAAAAAATTGCGCAGC
>JALTKC010000530.1 GCA_027076245.1 Gammaproteobacteria bacterium | reverse complement strand
AGCGGTATCAGCCCCTGTTTATCAGGTTTGTTCTGCCAGATGGGCAAAAGCATACTGTAACGCCAGTTCATACCCTTTCGATCCGAGGCCGCTGATCACGCCAATGGCAATATCAGAGAAAAACGACTGGTGACGAAAAGCCTCTCTTTTATAGACATTGGACAGGTGTAATTCAATAAAGGGAATGCTGACACCCAGCAGCGCATCTCTTAATGCCACACTGGTGTGGGTAAAGGCGGCCGGGTTAATAATAATAAAATCAGTTCCATTGTTATAAGCCTTATGAACCGCATTAATCAGTTCGGATTCTGCATTGCTTTGCAGGCATTCAAGAGTATGCCCCGCAGTCTGAGCCTGTTGGGTTAATGTACTATTGATATCATCCAGAGACTGACGGCCATAGTGGGCAGGTTCCCGGGTACCTAAAAGATTTAGGTTTGGACCATTTAATACCAGTATTTTAGCCATCTCAAAAAACCTGAAGACTTATAAAATGGGAATGGATTTAATTCTTGCCGCGATCTTGTTTACTTTTGATGCTATCTGATAGCTATTCGTAAAGTCCATAAGAATCTTTTCAAAACAGACCGATTGGCATACGTTTTAAGTGCGATCATCGCAACAATCTATCCAAATTTTCAATTATTGTGCAATATCAGCCCACTTTTGTCCAGAGAAAATTATAAAATTGTGTAAACTTACCCTGTTCACAACAAATGCCGGCATAATAACAGCAAAATCAGCAAATAAAGAAGAATTAATTTGGGGGTTAACCCGCACTATAGCAAAGGTTCAATAATACTGAGTAATTTTGAACGGGTCATTAAGCCGCCGGCTCGATAACGGATAATACCTTTTTTATCAATAATAATGGTATAGGGCAGGGCGCCAGTATGATTACCGTATTGATAAGAGACTTTCATGGCGGTATTTTCACCCACCAGAATTGGGTAAGGTACTTTAAACTGCTTAACAAACTCGGCTACTTTACGGCGGTCATCGGTGCCAACCCCGACAATAACCAGCCCCTGATCCCGGTATTGCTGATAAACGGCCGCAAAGTCCGGTATCTCCCGTCGACAGGGAGGACACCAGGTAGCCCAGAAATTGAGTACCACTACCTTATCATTCCATTGAAAAAAATTCTGGATATTGCCCTGTAAGTCAGGCAGGCTGAAATTTTTCCGTTTAAGAACATGGCTTTTGCTGATAACTTCGCTCTGTCCGATGTCTTTACTGGAAAAAGCGCTGTAGGCCAGCCATATTCCACCAAGTATAAGTACCAGAGCAAAAGCAAAAACAGGTTTGTTCATAATATATATTGTTTTTTTTCAGATTGTCCGGATTAAGACTATTGACTGGAAAAAAGCTTAACATGTTCAGCAAACGAATCGCCGTCCTTATAACCAACAACCCTGAAATTACGCTTTTCTCCGGAGTCCGGATCAAAAAACAGAATAGCCGGTGGAGCCGGTACCTGGAAATGCTTCAGTAAGGCCTCATCAACCGCATCCATGTCCGTCACATCAGCCTGCAGTACGATATAATTATTCAGAGCATTAATCACCTTGGGTGATTTAAAGGTGGTGTTTTCCATGCTTTTGCAATAAGTACACCAGTCGGCATAAAAATCCAGCATCACCCGTTTGTTCTGTGCTTTGGCCTGAGCCAGCTTGTTATTCAGATCGTCTACTGACTTAATGCGCTCGAAACTGACATGCTGAGCAATAGCCGGCTGGCCGGGCATGGTGCTGCTATAACCCATGTGTCCCTGCAGGGGGCGCAGATAATCGGTATTACCACTGGAGGCGCCGACAATCATGACACTGGCATAAAGCATCATAATAAGCCCCAGTGATTTCCACAGTTTGCCCCAGCCGGTGGTATTTTCATGAACAGGTGTCAGGGCCCCCATATAGACACCGGAGGTAAAGATCAGGATAGCCCATAGCCAGATAATGACAATTTCCGGCAATACGCGCTCCATCATCCAGATGGCCACGGCCAGCATACTGACTCCAAATATTGCTTTTACCGTATCCATCCAGACCCCGGCACGAGGCATGAGTTTACCGGCTGAGGTACCGATAATAATCAGCGGTACGCCCATACCCAGGCTCATCACAAACAGGGCGCTGCCGCCGAGAATTGGATCACCAGTCTGGCTGATAAACAGTAAAATACCCATTAATGGTGGAGCCATACAGGGGCCAACAATAAGTGCCGACAACACACCCATAATAGCGACCCCGATTAAAGTACCGCCTTGCTGTTTGTTACTGAATTCTGATAGTTTTGATTGAATAGAGGAAGGCAACTGCAGGTTATAAAAGCCGAACATGGACAGCGCCAGAGCAATAAATACCAGAGAAAATCCGGTCAGCACCCAGGGGTTCTGGAACAGAACCTGGAAGTTGGCACCGGAAACACCGGCAATGATTCCCACAATAGTGTACACAACCGCCATGGACAGTACATAGACCACTGACATGGCAAATGCCT
>JALTKC010000529.1 GCA_027076245.1 Gammaproteobacteria bacterium | reverse complement strand
CCATTAACAATACCCAGCCGCTCATTAAGGGTTCTTTTAGCCATTTTTTCACCCTCTGGTACGGACACCACCACTTTCATACCATATTTACACAGCAAATCCGCCGCCACCTGCTGAATATTTTCTCTGATATTCTTCTGCGGTACTGGGTTTATGGCCGGACCATTGACTTTTAAACCCAGACCTTCTTGAGTGACCGTTCCTACACCGGGACCGTTGTCCAAAATAATTTTTCCCGCCTGCTCTCTGATCAGATACAGATCCACAGTCAGTCTAGCCTTATCTGTTACGTCAGGATCATCACCGGCGTCCTTAATAACGACGGCTCTGGCCTGCATGGGACTGATAATGGCACACTCAGCCACTACAAAATTAACCTCCATTCCATTTGGCAAACAGCAGCAAACCGTATCTACAGGAGAACCTTTTACAAGAGACAAGGCGGCAGCCCGTGCTGCTGCCGCTGTACAGGCACCGGTAGTAAAACCTTTACGATTACCTCTTTTTTTCCGGTTAGACTTTTTTTTTGCGGTTTCAGGCATTACCTATTTTCCTGGTATGGCTATTACTCAGCCAATAGCCTGTGCCAACAGAGCATGTATTACGGATACCACCAGTGTCGTCCCCCCTTTTCGACCCCGGGTAATAATCCAGGGTACAGATTGCAACTGAGCAAGGCTGTCTTTTGATTCAGCAGCCGATACAAAACCAACCGGCATACCAATGATCAGACCAGGTTTTATATTTTCTTCTTTTACCAGCCTGATAACTTCCAGCAACGCAGTAGGTGCGTTACCAATTGCAATAACTGCACCGTCGAGTAACCCCTTTGCAGCCGCTTTGCGCATTGCCTGTACCGCCCGGGTTGTTACCTGCTCTCGGGCCTGTTCAATAACATCCTCATCACTAATAAACTGATAGGTCTCTATACCAAAATGCGCCAACCTGGGTCTGGATAAACCGACGCATATCATTTCCACATCAGCTATCACCGGGCAGCCCTTTTTCAGAGCCTGAATACCGGCCACAACAGCTTCAGAATGAAAAGCCGTCAGACCATTAAATTCAAAATCCGCAGTAGCATGGATCATACGTCGAACAATCGGCCATTGCTCCACCGTATAATGATGAGGCCCCGCTTCTTTATCAACAACATCAAAGGATGCATGCTCTATTTTCTGACCTTCACGGGTCATTTGTTCCATTACATTATGATGAGATTCAGCCATAAAATACTCTTGCTTGTGTAATTAAAGACATTCACGAATACGTTGTTCAACCAACTCCAGAATTTCAGGCTCAAAACCAAAATGCCGGCTGTGAACAAAACAGACATCCGGATATTGTACACTGATTCGTTGTACCTGCCTGTCAATACGTTCGAGTAATATACCATCAAATAAATAATAGGGTAATATAACAACTTGTTTCATACCCAGCTTTACCTGACGCTGAACTACCGTTTCCAGCCTGGGATAACATACTCCGGTAAATGCCAGTTCAACCAGTTCATGCTCATTTTCTTCGAATATAAGGCGCGTCATTTTTGCCATTTCACCATTGGCCTGTGCGTCGGAAGACCCCCGCGCCAGAACAATAACACCGGTATTTTTAGGATCAGGCATCGCCAGACGTGACATTTGTTTTTTCAGATAGCGATTCATAATATTTAAAATCAACTCATCTGTACCTATATGTGAAGCATACACAAAACGGATATCCGGATTGTTCTGTCTGGCAGCATCGATATATTCTGGTATTTCTTCTTTAACATGACCGGCTGCATTTAAGATTAAAGGAACTACAATCACTTTGTCTGATTTTTCAGCCGCATCCTGAAGTCCAACATCTAACAGATAGTCTGCCAGCTCGATATAACAAACATCTATATTCCATTGCGGACATTTTTGTTGAAGTTTTTTAGTAAACTCCTGAATCTGTTGATTTCCGGTAGCATTTCTGGAACCATGCCCTATGAGCAATATGGTTTCTTTGAGTTTTGTCATATTCATTTTCCTGGCTCAGTCTGTTAATTTTTTCGTATATTTTTAATTCTGAATTTATGGTTAAATTCTTCAGCATACAGGCGAGATTTTTTAATATTCTTAAAATACCTGGCACCAAGAGTTGGACTAACAATAATCATCGCCTGACTGGTTATTCCTTCTTCCTTGCACTTTGCTCGAATGGTTTTAATGGTTCCCCTGATAATTTTTTCTTCACCGGGCCAGCTTGCTTTCTGCACAACAAGAACCTGAGCATCTTCTGACCACCCGGCTTTTAGCAAACTGGCTTCGATTTTGTGCAGCAAAGTAATGGATAAAAACAGACACAATGTTGTATTATGTCTGGCCAGCTCTTCCAGTGACTCTCCCTCAGGCATCGGGGTTCTTCCCTCAACCCGGGTAAAAATAACGGTTTGTGTAACCTCTGGCAATGTCAGTGTTTCCTTTGCAGCTGCCGCGGCTGCCAGTGCGGATGAAACACCCGGAACCAGCTCGG
>JALTKC010000528.1 GCA_027076245.1 Gammaproteobacteria bacterium | reverse complement strand
TGACAGTTTCACAACAGCAGCGTCTGGTTCTTGAAGCCCCTGAATATAATATTATTAAAGCCCTGGATCAGTATAAGAGTCTGTTATTTATACTTGAAGCTTATCAATGCCGTTTTTCAATTGACCACTTTGGTATCGGTTTTGCTTCAATGGCTTATTTAAAAGACATTAAAGTGGATTATATTAAGGTGCATGGCAGTTATGCCTCAAATATTCAGGATAATAATGATATTATCAATTATATGAGACAGATTATTAATACCGCACACAACCTGGACATACAGATTATTGCTGAAGGTATTGAACATGAGGAAGATTTAACCCTCCTCAGAGATATGAAACTGGATTATTACCAGGGGTATTTTATTGGTAAACCTTCTGCTGATGAAAGATAATGCCTTAGGTTTGGTCCACTAAAATCATTTTTTTGATATAAAGGGTATACTGATTGCCGGTTAAAAGATCAATCAGCCTAATCTGATACCATACTATCGCATTTTTAAATAAATTAATTTATAATTTCCAAAACCCATTAGACAACGGAACCGTCTAATATCAGTATCAGCCTGTTTTCCAAACAGCCCAATAAACAACGGAATGTACCATGTTCTACAACAGCGCCAGTTTCAGCCGCTTTAACCTGGCTATTGCCCAACACCGGCAAAACACCCAACATGACGAACTGCGTGTTTTACGCTTTAAACACACCGAAAGCCTGTCTGAACTTTATGAGCTTGAACTGGACTTTATTTCAGAAAACCATCACATAACCTCCGATGAACTGCTGTTTTGCTCCGCCCGTTTATCCCTAAGCGGCGGCCAGGATACCCAGTATATAAACGGCATTATCGCCACGGCCTGTCAGACAGACATCGGTCAGCGTTTTGCCCGCTACCGCATCACCATTGTTCCCCGGGTCTGGCTGCTCAACTACCGCAAGGGCTGCCGTATATTCCAGAACCAGAGTGTACCGGACATTGTCAGCACCCTGTTTCAGGAAGCCGGCCTGAGCCGAACCGAACACTACCACTGGGCCACCGCCCGAGACTATCCCAAACGAGTGTACTGCACCCAGTACAATGAAACCCAGTGGGACTTTATCCAGCGCCTGCTCTCAGAAGAGGGTATCCACTACCACTTTCAGCACACCAGCCAGCAGCACCGGATAATACTGGGTGACAGTAAAACCGCGTTTGATAAAATAACCGAGCGCGATACCATCCCCTTTAATACCCGCTCCGGTCTGAGCGAACAGGAAGAACACGTCAACGCCTTTGGTTTCAGCCATTACATCGGCAGTAATACCAGCAGCCTGCGAGACTATCACTTTAAAACACCCCGGCGCAGCCTGTTCGCCACCCGCCAGAGCAGCGCACAGCAGACTCTGGAAGATTACGACTACCCCGGCCTGTACAGCACAGAATCCGAAGGGCAGTTCTATGCAAAGCTCAGACAGGAGCAGCACCAGGTTCAGGAAAAAACCGGCCGGGGCAAGGGCAATACCCAGCGCATGCGCGCCGGGCAACTATTCAGCCTGAGCGGCCACCGCATTAAAAGCCATAATATCGAACAACTGATACAGAGTATCACCCATTATGGCGAACAGCCCCAGTCTCTGGACGAAGACATCCCGGCCAGTATCAGCGACAGCCAGTACAGAAATGAATTTGCCACTATCCCGGCGGATGTGGTGTTTCGCCCCCAAAGGCAAAGCCGCCCCTGCCTTATTCACGGTCAGCAGTACGCCTTTGTTACCGGCCCGGAAGGTGAGGACATCTACCTTAACGAATACGGCCAGATAAAAGTCCAGTTTCTATGGGACAGAGACGGTCAGCAGGATGAAAAAACCACCTGCTGGATGCGTGTCAGCAATGAAATCGCCGGACGACAATGGGGGCATAGTATGCCGCCCAGAGTCGGACAACTGGTACTGGTGGAATTTGAACAGGGCAACCCCGACCGCCCCGTTATCAGCGGACGACTGTACCACGGCGAAAGCCTGCCGCCCTACCCCTTACCACAACACAAAACCCGCAGCACCACCAAAAGTCTGTCCAGCCCCAATGGTGGCGGCTATAATGAAATCCGTTTTGAAGATAAAAAGTCACAGGAGCAGATATACTTTCACGCCGAAAAAGACCTGGACATCCGTTGCAAAAACGACAAACGGGAAACCATCGGCAATACCCGCTCCCTGATAGTTGAAAACAACCAGTACGAACACATAAAAAATAACCTGCATCAGAAAGTGGAGAAAAACCTTCAGCAAAAAGCCGGTCAGCAAATCTCCGAAGACATTGGCGGCAGTAAACACATTAAAGTGGGTCAGAAATACCTGCAGTCCGCCGGCGACACCATCCATATAAAATCCACCGACACGATATTAGATGCCGGCAGTGAAATTACCTTTAAATCCTCCGGCGGTTTTATCAAAATTGATGCCTCCGGTGTGGTCATTAACGGCATCACGGTCAACCTCAACGGCGGCGGCAGCGCCTCTTCGGCTTCAG
>JALTKC010000527.1 GCA_027076245.1 Gammaproteobacteria bacterium | reverse complement strand
GATACGAGCGTTTAACAGCCATACGGGCAGTTTTTTTCGCTCACATTCTTTGAGCAGATTAGGCCAGATTTCAGTTTCCATAATCAGCCCCAGACACGGATTAATTTTGTTCAGGAAACGGCGCACAGAACCGGGCAGATCATAAGGCAGATAAACGTGAAAGATACGCTGCTGTGCAATGTCCTGTGCAAATGTTTTTAAGATCTGAGCCGAACCGGTGGTGGTAGTACAGGTGATCACCAGAGGGTAGTCAGGGTAATCTTTCAGAAGTCTGTTTATCAAAGGCCGGGTAGCCAGAAATTCACCCACTGATACGGTATGGATCCAGACCGGTGGTCTGGCCGGAGCCAATATTGGCGGGGTAAACATACCCAGTCGTTCAGGCAGACGCAGGGGCTGGCGCAGGGTTTTATAATCTGCGCTTTTTCGGTGTTTGAGTAACAGGCGTAGAAATAATAAGGGTGTCAGCAGATAGTACACACTGGTGTATAAGAATCGTTGCATAATTAGTGCTCATCCATTTATTAACAAAACTCCTTAAACATGGGAGTGCGGGCATCTTGCCCGCATCAGATATAACGCACAAACCGCTTGTTGACGCGGGCAAGATGCCCGCGCTCCCAGGAAATTGTTTTGCATTTAAGTCTATCTTTTACGAAGAACCGAAAAAATAAATAATCCTAATTAACAGATGAACACTAATTAGTCTGTCAATTGAGCAACTAATTGTGCATTTTGTTTTAAGTGCTCAGGATTGATGGTGCCGGCTATCAGACAGCTGACGGCTGGATGTGAAAAAACATAGCGGATGGCTTCATCAATTCCGGCACCACCGGCTTTACTGTCTGCATGACCGCTTTGCAGTCCCTTTTTAATGACTACCCCTTTATTGAGCTCCAGCGCCCTGTCCAGTACCGGATCATCGGTATGATCGCTGGTATTACGGGTAGCCATAACCACATCGGTATTTTCTACCGTCCACAGACCGCCTTCTGTGGTTTTGGTGGACAGCCCTACAGCACGGATTAAGCCTTCCTGTTTTAACTGCATCAGGGTGGCAACGGCATCCTGTTCAACGACCTGCTGATCATTGCCGTCAGAATGAACCAGCACCACATCCAGATAATCAGTATCAAGTTTTCTCAGACTGTTTTCTATGGTAGTTCGGGTGGCTCTGGCAGAAAAATCAAAGTGAGACTGGCCGTTAACAAAAGATTCCCCAACCTTGGAGACAATGACCCAGTCCTGCCGCCGGGTCAGTAACTGCCCCAGACGTTCTTCACTATTACCATAGGCCGGTGCAGTATCCAGAAGATTTATACCCAGGTCCCTGGCCAGGGCTAATAACTCCAAAACAGCCTTATCATCAGGAATTTTAAACGACCAGGGGTATTTTACCTGCTGATCCCGACCGAATTTTACCGTCCCCAGGCCCAAAGGGCTGACCGGTATGCCGGTTTGTCCCAGTTCTTTTAATTGCATAGTTTAAATTTGCCCTCATCCTAACCTTCTCCCGGAGGGAGAAGGAACAAAACCCTATTCATAACTTATATTCTAGCCAGCATCTGTCCGTTTATTAAGAATAGCATCTTAAACCTGGGAGTGCGGGCATCCTGCCCGCATCAGAAATTACATAAAAACCGCTTGTTGACGCGGGCAGGATGCACGCGCTCCCAGACAATTGTTTTGCATTTAAGTCTATCTTTTACGAAGAAATGAAAAAATAAATAATCCTAATTAACGGATGAACACTAACTAGCTATGTCACCATTTCTCTGTTTTTTCCCAGGGCAATGCTGAGGTTCTGGCCGGCTTGCCCTGAATATTCATTTGCTGAGCATTAGCAGGAATCCCCTGTTGCTTCAGCTGGTCTATAATTTTATCCGTCATTAACGGCGCCATGGCCAGCTTCACCGGCCAGGCCGTTATAATATTGTCCTGAGTAAATACAGCAGGTTCGGCCGGGCGGCTGCCATCGGGCATTTGGGGTTCGGCCCGGTCAATGGCCAGGACTGACCATTCACAGGCGGAGAAATCCATCCAGGGCATCAGTTTATGCAGTTCTTTTTTGGCCGCTTTAATCTGTTCTTTATCTGATCGCCCCACACCCTGTTCAGCAATTTCACCGCCCAGATACCAGACCATTTGTCCCTTTTCCAGAGCATGGGAGGTAATGGTCATTTTAGGCAGGGCACTGGCACCCAGACAATGGGCATATAATCGGGGTAATACCGATTCTGGTGCCTTAAGCATAGGCATTAACAGGGGACGCCGCTGCATTTTGGGCTTATCCAGCCCCAGTGTTTTCAATAAGGCTTCATTGCCGGCACCGGCAGTCAGAATCAATGTCCCGGCACAAAGCCCGACCCGTCCGTTATCATCTTCAATACAATATTGACCATTCATATTTTTACGGATTGTTTTAACCCTGAACTGAAAAATCCGGTCTGCATATTGCGTTCTAATGGCTTCCAGTACGGTTTTAATATCCAGTACCTGCTCGTCCAGCTGATACACCTCACCCTGAAAATCCTGCCTGTTAAAAGGCGGCATATAATCGGCCGGCTTAAGATGCTGCATACGGCTGCTCATAACCTTGCTGGCAAAAAAGCCGGTCAGACGGGAAGCCAGGCTTTTATTAGACCACAGGTATTGATGGTCGGAGAGTTTAGCCGCCCGACTCAGATCCACTTCGCCCTGCCCCTGCAAACAGGCTTTCCAGCGCTGCGGCATCTGGCCAATGGATTGTGCTGAATGGGTCAGTTTACCCGTCAGAGCATATTTGGTACCGCCGTGAATGATACCCTGAGAAGCCCCGGTCTGTACATTGCCCAGACTGTCGGCCTCCAGCAAAACGGCCTGATAACCTTCATTAACTAAACGCGCAAGCGTCCACAGCCCCGCTATGCCGCCGCCAATAATGGCTATATCAATGGATTGATGGCTCACCTGATATCTCTGCCGGTTAACATAAACCGCTCACTAAAAACGGAACCACATAAGAGTATCCGGGTATGGAGCCTGTAATACACACCACTCATTCTGCATCTTTATTTTCAACCGAATCATCTGCCGCACGAATAGAACGTATCAGACCGGTAGTGGAACAATTATCCACATAGTCCATAACCAGAACTTCACCGCCCTGCTCCCGTACACACTTACCGCCGGGTATATCATCGGGGTTATTATCCCCGCCCTTAACCAGAACCGAGGGTGAGACTTCACAAATCAGACGGGTGGGGGTATCCTCATAAAACGGTACCACCCAGTCCACACAGCTCAGACCGGCCAGCACCTGCATACGCCGCTGCATAGTATTAACCGGACGCTCCGGCCCTTTAATACGTTTTACTGAATCATCATCATTGACGGCCACCACCAGCCGGTCACCCAGTTTTTTGGCCTGTTCCAGATAAGTGACATGACCGGCATGCAGAATATCAAAACAGCCATTGGTCATTATCACCTTTTCACCGTGATTTTTAGCATCCCTGACCAGCTCAATCAAGCGCTGCTCTGTAACAATTCCCTGCTCTACATCACTGAGCTGACGCATGGCCGTACGCAACTCATGTTCTGTAACTGTAGCGGTACCCACTTTACCCACCACCACACTGGCGGCCAGATTAGCCAGTTTGGTCGCTTCCACCAGAGACAGTCCAGCAGCCACTGAAGCGGCCAGGGTGGCAATAACGGTATCACCGGCACCGGTCACATCAAAAACCTCTCTGGCTCGGGTTGGTAAATGGACGGGTTCACAGTCCGACTGGATCAGAGTCATGCCCTTCTCACTTCGGGTAATTAACAGGGCTTCAAGCTGCAGTTCCTGACGCAGTTGTTCTGCTTTTTCCACCAGTTGTTCATCACTGTCGCAAGGGCCGACAATGGTTTCAAATTCAGATAAATTGGGAGTCAGTAAGGTGGCCCCTGTATAAATTGAAAAGTCACTGCCTTTAGGATCAATGATAATCTGCTTGTCCTGTGCCCTGGCCAGGTCAATTAATGCCGGCAGTTCCCGCAGAGTGCCCTTCTGGTAATCAGAAAAAACCACCACATCATAGTCCGCTAATTGCTGTTGATAAGCCTGTAATAGTGACTGACAGCTTTCCGGATGAAAGCCATCTTCAAAATCGAGCCGGATCAGTTGCTGATGACGGCTGAGAATACGTAACTTGGTGATGGTGGTACAGTTTTCCAGCTCCACAAAGCGGCAGTTTACCCCCTGGCCGGACAGTCGTTGCTTGAGGTTCCGTGCCGGCTCATCCTGACCGGTCAGACCCACCAAAGCCGGGTTGCCATTCAGTGCCGCAATATTAAGTGCCACATTGCCGGCACCGCCTGGACGCTCTTCCGACTCCTCAATTTTAACCACCGGTACCGGGGCTTCGGGTGATATACGGGATGTGGGGCCATGCCAGTAACGATCCAGCATTAAATCGCCAACTACCAGGATTCTTGCCTGGGAGAAATCGGGTATAGGTATCTGCATTGATGTTATGTTCTTTGTTATTTTCGTTAATGGCTGCGTGCTATTGCTATTTTACACACTTAACAGGTCTGCTCTATGGTATCATATTGGCCAGACTGAAACCTGATCTTAAACCCTGTATTGTACAACCAATAGTCATTTTTATAAAAATAATAATATGAGTACTGAGGATTTTTCCTGGCAGAATTATCTTGCCCCGAAATACTGGCCGTCCTGGCTGGGTCTGGGCGGCATGAGGATTCTGGCCATACTGCCTTACCGGACACAGCTTTTTATAGGCCGAAGGTTGGGCGATTTATTTGCCCGCCTGTCTCCCTATCGCCGGGAGATTGTACAGACCAATATTCAGATCTGCTTTCCTGAACTGAACGCTGAACAACAGAAAAAACTGATCCGGAACCATTTTCACTCTATCGGGATCAGTATTGCCGAAACCGCACTGGCCTGGTGGGCCAGTGATAACAGACTCCGTAAAATGTTAACGGTAAAAGGTTATGAACATATTGAGAAAGCACTTAAGGAAAAAACCGGAGCCATTTTACTGGGTGCTCATTATACGACGACTGAAATCGCAGGCCGCATGTTAAATATTGACCATAAACTGGCCGTCAGCTACCAAAAAATGCGTAATCCAATTTTTAATCACATGACACTTAAGGGTCGGGAAAGGTGCATGGATCGAGTATTTGGCCGGGATGAAATTCGTGCCAGCTTCCGCTATATTAAGCAAAATCATTTAATGTGGATAGCCGTCGATCAGGATGCTGGTATTGAAAACAGCCTGTTTATCCCCTTTTTCGGCACCCAGGCTGCCAGTCAGACCGTGGCATCACGTATGGCCAAAGTGACTAAAGCGCCAGTGATCCCTTATATTTCCAAACGACTGGACAATGCCCAGGGCTATATCATTGAATTTTTACCGCCGCTGGAGAACTTTCCAGGAAAATCACTGGAAGAAGACACTCTGCGCACTAACCAGATCCTGGAAAACTTTATCCGCCAGGCTCCGGAACAGTATTTATGGGTTCACCGCCGCTTTAAAACCCGCCCGGAAGGTGAACCTAAGCTGTATCGAAAAAAACCCAGACGAGCAAAAAAACAGTGAGCCAGCCATATTTAGAAGACTATTTTCCAGAACCTACCTGGCAAAATCTGTTTACACAGAATAATCTGGGACAGTTTGACGATTTATGGGCTCTGGAAAGTGAATGGTTTGAACCACCGAATTACCGCCGCAACGGCTGGAGCGGTGTCATTAAATACCCACTAACAGATGAGCCTGGAAATACTACCTGGGTGTTTATTAAACGTCAGGAAAATCATAATTATAAAACCCTGCGCCATCCGTTTAGCGGTGTGCCCACTTTCCGCCGGGAATTTATCAATTTACAGCGTCTGAACCAGCATAATATTCCGACTCTGACCACGCTTTACTATGGTGAGCGTCAAATCAAGGGCAAAAGCCAGAGTATTCTGGTTACCCTGTCACTGGAAGGCTATGAGAGCTTTGAGTCCTTTTTTGCTGATGAGCAAACAGTGGGTGGCAAACTGACCAGAAAAATTATGCAGCTGGCCGGCCAGCATACCCGACGATTGCACGATGCTCATTTTCGTCACGGCAGTTTGTACCCCAAGCACTTTTTTGTAAAAGCAGAAGGTGATACTGTGGATGTGCGTTTTATTGATCTGGAAAAGCTGAAATGGTTTCCCTTTGCTTATCTGGTTCGTATGAATGATCTGTCCCGTATTATTCGCCGCCGGGCACCGATCAGCAAACAGGCCATTGAAATTCTGATCCAGAGTTATCTGACCACCGGCCCGGATCTGCAACAGACTCGCCTGGCGCACAAACTCAGAACATTATTAGAGCATACTGACTGAAGATAACGAGTTTTATAAAAGATGAGCCTGAATAGAAGCCAACTGGCCATTGCCGGACTTAAGTTCCTGTCCTGGTTTCCCCTGCCTGTTCTGCATGGTATGGGATTTATGATCGGCTCTGTTTTATATCACTTACCCAATAACAGCAGAAAAGTTGCGCAACAAAATCTGACTTTGTGTTTTCCGGAATTATCCGCCTCCGAAAGAGATAAATTATTACGCAAAAGCCTGATTGAAAGCAGTAAAACCCTGCTGGAAATGGGGCCTATGTGGTTCTGGCCACTGAAACGAATGTGGCGGCTGGATAAAGGCGTCGTTGGACGTGAACATATTGACAATATCCGGGCTCAGGGACGAGGCGTTATTGCTCTGACACCACATCTGGGGCAATGGGAATTTCTGGGTATGCTGGCTCAGAGCATAGCCCCTATGACCAGCCTGTACCGCCCCCCCCGCCTCAGAGAGTTTGATCGGTTTTTAATACAGGCCCGACTGCGTACCGGAAATACTCTGGCACCGACTAACACTTCCGGAGTAAAGCTACTGTACAGAACTTTAAGAAAAGGCGATATGACCGGTATTTTACCTGATCAGGATCCGGGCAGCGGCGGGGTTTTTGCCCCTTTTTTTGGTATTGAAGCCAACACTATGACACTGGTACATAAGCTGGCTGAAAAAACCGGGGCCGGTATTGTTATTGCCTACGCCGACCGCCTGCCCCGGGGGCAGGGCTTTATTACCCGCATTCATCCGGTAGATGAACAAGGTATATTGAATAAGGAGCCTGTTGCTGCGGCAACCGCTTTGAATCAGGCGGTGGAAATGTGTGTACGTGAACGACCGACACAATATCAGTGGACCTATAAGCGGTTTAAAAAACGTCCGGAGGGGGAAGAAAAGTTATATAAAAAATAAAATTATGCTGCTTTTTTTAATTTAATTTCTATATCTTCTCCTACCGATGCCAGCATATTAACTAACATATCAAGACTGAATTTAGACATTTTACCACGCTGTAAATCCGAAATTCTGGGCTGAGTAACCCCTAGTTTTTTTGCTGCTTCTGCCTGTTTCCAGCCGTTTTTATCGATTCTGTCAATAATTTCATGCATCAATTGAGCTCGAAGCTTCATATTTACTGCTTTTTCTCTGGATTCCGCAATAGCATCAAACACGCTTTCAAATTTGTTTTTCATTTCTATTATCTGCCAGTTTTTTATATCGCTTTCATAATAAATACTATAACAGACAACATCTATTTATACAAAATTTTATATATTTTGTTCTTATTCCTGCTTTACATCTGGTACGTCATTTTCCAGTAACTGACTGTTATGCAGATTATAGTAATAACCTTTTTTCTCCAGTAATTCATTATGGCTGCCCTGTTCCACCACCTGACCATGATCCATAACCACAATCAGATCCGCATTTTCAATAGTGGACAGGCGGTGGGCAATGACCAGAGTGGTTCGGCCCTGCATGACATTATCCAGGGCAGCCTGAATTTTACGCTCTGATTCGGTATCCAGTGCCGAGGTGGCTTCATCCAGAATCAGGATCGGCGCATCTTTTAACAGAGCCCGGGCTATGGCCAGACGCTGACGCTGGCCGCCGGATAACAGCACCCCATCTTCCCCCACCAGAGTATCCAGACCATTAGTCTGTTCCTTAATAAATTCCATGGCATAGGCGGCTTCAGCAGCCTCTGTAATTTTTTCTCTGGAATACCGGCTTAATGAACCATAAGCAATGTTTTTTTCAATCGTGTCATTAAACAGGGTAACCTGCTGAGTCACTAAAGAAATCTGTTCCCGCAAATTGCTGAGTTTATAGTCATTCAGAGGTTTGTCATCGAGTAAAATCTGCCCCTGTGGCACTTCATAAAAGCGAGGTATAAGATTGGCCAGGGTGGATTTGCCACTGCCGGAATGCCCCACCAGTGCTACAGTTTGCCCGGGTTCAACCGTTAAATTAAGATCCCTGATAATCACTTTGTCTGAAGAAGGGTAGCGGAAAGTCAGATTTTTAAACTCCAGTTTACCCTGCACTCTGTCAACAATAATACTGCCGCTGTCCTGCTCAGCTGGCTGATCAATTAACTCAAAAATACTCTCTGCTGCGGCTATACCTTTTTGAATCGTCGCATTCACCTCACTGAGCTGACGAATAGGTTTGGGTAATAAACCTGCTGCCGTTATATACGTAATAAAGGCTGCTGGCTCCATATCCCCCATAAAAGACAGAGCCACAAAGACCAGTAAGGCCAGAGCCAGTGCCACAATTAACTGTAAAATGGGTGTATTGATTGAAGAAGTCAGTACCATTTTCATATTCTGCTGGTAGTTATTCTTACTGGCTTTATGAAAACGTTGTTTTTCATACTCCTGGCCGCTGAAACTTTTGACCTCTTTATAACCACCGATGGCCTCTGAGGAGACATGGGTTAAATCTCCCATGGAAACCTGAATTTTTTTACTTAGTTTTTTAAAGCGTTTGCTGGCATAGCTGACCACAAAGCCAATAAGGGGAGCAACGGCCAGAAAGGCCAGGGACAACTGCCAGTTAAGGTAAAACAGATAGCCCAGCAGGGCAATTACTGCAATACCTTCCCGAATCACCACCTTGACGGCATCCGTGGCCGCCCCGGTAACCTGAGTAACATTAAAGGTAATTAAGGAGATCAGATGTCCGGAATTATGTTGTTCATAAAAGCCATTAGGTAGTAAAATCAGTTTATCGAACAGGTCATTGCGCATGGCACGCACAATAGAATTAGAGACTTTAGCCAGAAAATAGTTACCAATAAAGCTACCGGTACCTCTCAGAACATAAATACCCAATAAAGATAAAGGGATCAGGTAAACGGCTGACGGCTCTTTGGTATAAACGGCATCTGCCAGCCAACCGGCAATAGAGGCCAGTAGAGGCTGGGAACTGGAATACATTAAATACCCCAGAATACTTAGTACAAATATTTTCCAGTGAGGTTTAACGTATTGTAAAAGACGAATATAAACCTTTAAACCAGACTGTTTCTGTTGCTCAGACACTAATATTTCCATGGATTTAAAATATCTGATCATATCATAACTGGATGAATTTCCGTATTTACTGGTCTTTTTGTTTGTTGATATGGGATAATTACACCTATAAACTATTGACCTGAAAACTTTTAATGCAGAATCTGAGCCTGAATCAATACCAGCAGTTAATTAGCAATGCCCACGTAATAACCTTTGATGAATTCGGGGACAAGGTTCTTGAATTAACCGATCATTCCATTATCAAGTTATTTCGCGTTAAACGCTTTATTTCTCAGGCGACGATTTATTCTCCTGCCCGACGTTTTGCTCGCAATGTACGTCGCCTGCAAAAACTTGGAATACCTACGGTTGAGCTGATCGATGTTTATAAAATACGAAAGATTCATAGAACAGCCGTTCACTATCATCAACTGGCAGGTATGACTGTTCGGGAACATTTGCAAAATACTGGCGGCAGCCCGGAGTTTTTTAAACAATTAGGCGTGTTTCTGGCTACCTTACACAA
>JALTKC010000526.1 GCA_027076245.1 Gammaproteobacteria bacterium | reverse complement strand
ACGGTCAGGCGGATACTCAGGAGCGCAAGGTAGAAATCTGTACCCGCTCGTATGAAATTCTTACTCAGGAAGTCGGCTTTCCACCGGAAGATATTATTTTTGACCCCAATATCTTTGCCGTAGCTACAGGTATTGAAGAACATAATAACTACGGCGTGGACTTTATTGAAGCCACCCGGATCATCAAACAGACTCTGCCTTATGCCAAGGTATCTGGTGGGGTATCTAATGTCTCTTTCTCATTTCGTGGTAACAATCCCGTTCGGGAAGCCATTCATGCGGTCTTTTTATACCACGCCATTCAGGCTGGAATGGATATGGGTATTGTTAATGCCGGACAGCTGGCTATTTATGATGATATTCCCACAGAATTAAGGGATCGGGTTGAGGACGTGATCTTAAACCGCAGCCCCGATGCCACCGATGCCCTGCTGGACATTGCTGAAAAATATCGCGGAGAGTCCATTGGCGGCAGCAGCGACAGCGGCCCGGATACCCAGTGGCGTGAACGGCCGGTAGCCGAGCGTTTAAGCTATGCACTGGTTAAAGGTATAACAACCTATATTGAAGAAGACACCGAAGAAGCCCGGCAGATGTTTGCAGAGCCCATTGAAGTCATTGAAGGCCCCCTGATGGACGGCATGAACGAAGTGGGCGACCTGTTCGGCAGCGGTAAAATGTTTCTGCCCCAGGTGGTTAAGTCTGCCAGGGTCATGAAAAAGTCCGTGGCTTACTTAATGCCCTATATTGAAGCCCTGAAAGAAAAGAACCGCCAGGCCGGTGATACCTCGGACATGACCACCAATGGTAAGATCCTGATGGCCACAGTTAAGGGTGATGTGCACGATATCGGTAAAAACATTGTTGGCGTAGTGCTGCAGTGTAATAACTTTGAAGTGATTGATATGGGCGTAATGGTGCCCACAGCGGACATTTTACAGAAAGCCAAAGACGAAAATGTGGATATTATCGGCCTGTCCGGTCTGATCACCCCGTCTCTGGATGAAATGGTGCATATTGCCAAAGAAATGCAGCGCCAGGGCTTTACTACGCCCATTATTCTGGGCGGTGCCACCACCTCCAGTATCCATACCGCCGTTAAAATTGCGCCAGAGTATGAACATGCCGTGGTCCATGTCAGTGATGCCTCCCGTGCGGTCGGTGTCAGCCAGAGTCTGTTATCTGATACCCTGAAGGATGACTATATTCAATCAGTAGCCGATGAATATCAAGCCATTCGTGATGCCCGGGCCAAAAAAGGCACCAAAACCAACCAGGTACCTATTGCTCAGGCTCGTGCCAATAAACCTCCCTTTGACTGGTCCGGTAACTATCAGCCAACAAAACCTGCATTTTTCGGTACCCGGGAAATTATTGACTATCCTTTAAGCGAATTAAAAGAGCGCATAGACTGGGGGCCATTTTTCCAGACCTGGGAACTCAAAGGACGTTTTCCGGCCATTCTGGATAATGAAACCTATGGCCCGGAAGCCCGCAAGGTCTATCACGATGCCCAGGAAATGCTGGACAGAATCATCAGTGAAAAGTGGCTGCAGGCCAATGCCATTATCGGCTTCTACCCGGCCAATACCATCAATGATGATGATATTGAGCTTTACACCGATGATGAACGCCAACAGGTATTAACCACTTTTCATTTTCTGCGCCAGCAGATGAAACAGCCAGATGGACGCTACAACCAGTGTCTGGCGGATTTTGTCGCTCCTAAAGACAGCGGCATTAAAGATTACCTGGGCACCTTTGCCGTCACCACCGGCATTGGTATTGAAAAACATTTGCTGGAATTTGAAAAAGAGCATGATGATTACCGTTCCATTATGCTGAAGTCTCTGGCGGACAGACTGGCCGAAGCCTTTGCTGAAAAAATGCATGAACTGGTACGTAAACAGTACTGGGGCTATGCCGCCGATGAAAGCCTGGATAATGAAGCCCTGATCCAGGAAAAATACCAGGGGATCCGCCCGGCACCCGGTTATCCGGCCTGTCCGGATCACACTGAAAAAGGCATACTCTGGGAGTTAATGGATATTAAGAACAGGGTCGGTATTGAGCTGACGGAAAGTTATGCCATGATGCCGGCGGCGGCTGTTTCAGGGATGTATTTTTCTCATCCTGAATCAAAATACTTCGGCACCGGAAAAATCCATAAGGATCAGGTCGAGGATTATGCCCGCCGTAAAGGCATGACCCTGGAACAGGCTGAACGCTGGCTCTCCCCTGTACTGGGTTATTAGCCTGACCAGCCAGTATTGACTATAACAACCATCAGAATATACTGAATCTTATTGATTTAGCTGATTAGTTCAGGTTAACCTTGCATAAAGCAGCTGTTTTATTCTTAATTTTTGTTCTTAATTATAGTCAAGCTGAGAACCACCATGAATAAAAACAATAACCTTATTTCTGGCTTATTTCTGTTTTTCATACTGATGCTTTCAACCGGTCGGACTTTTGCTAATCCGCCACTGGCTTACGAGGGCCGGCGTCTGTATGTTTCCTATTGCCAGTTATGTCACGGCACTAGCGGACAGGGTGACGGACCGCTGGCAAAAGTTATGCAGATCAAGCCTGCTGATCTGAGCACCACCATACGGGCCCGCAGTGATACCATTTTAAAGAAAATCATCACCGGACGGGGAAAACAGACCATTACCGGGCGTGACAGACACAACCTGCTCAGCGAAGCCATGCCACAATGGAAAGACATTTTCAGTGAAGAGCAACTGCAGGCAATTATTGCTTACCTGCGTTTTATGACCAACACCTCCAGACACCCGCTCATGGGCGATCCGGTGGCAGGTATGAAACTTTATCACACCTACTGTCAGGTCTGTCATGGTGAAGAAGGTGATGGTGAAGGTATTATGACTCAGTTAATGGGTATCACCCCGATGGATCATACCAACCCAAATGAAACCAATCCGCTCAGTAATGCCGACATTATCAACAGTATTCTTAAAGGCAAAGGGCGTTATATGCCGGCCTGGGAAGGCATATTAAGCCGGGAAGATGCGGAAGCACTGGTCAGCTATATACGCCTGCTGGCCCATTAAAAATCGATTATTTAAATTCCGGGCAGAATACAGCCACTCATTACCGGCACAAAAACACCCCATCAATCGTTACAACCTGTCATTAGAATGAGTCTAATGTTAATGCAATATACTGAAAAACTACTATAATTAATATATTAGACTTTACTTTGACGAGCATTTTCGAGGTTTCTACTACTTGGTTACTGATATCCAGGCAAAGCACGGGAATAAGCCGTTCACGGAAAAAATAGCCGAGCTGCTCTATTTACAGGCACCAATTTCCAATAGTGCGATTTTAGCCGTAGCCCTGCTTTATTATTTAATTCTCCGGGATTATCTGCCGGTCAGTTTACAGTTTGTCTGGCCATCGCTTATGCTGTTTTCAGCTGTAATCCGACTACTACTCTGGTACTTCAAAAAACACACTCCAGAGCGATACAGTGCGACTCAATGGATAAGGCTTTATACTCTGGCTACCGCTGTAACCGGACTGGCCTGGACCAGTATTCTGTTTTTTCCCTATATTCACGCAGACGTTATTCTCTATGCCGCTTTGATTATCATCGTTTTTGCTGTTACCGCTTCTGCAGTGGCCATACTGGCCGTCCATATACCCGCTTTTCTAGTTTACATTATCCCCATTCTGTCCGGCTTTATTATTAAACTGTCGATAATTAATTTCCAGGAATACTTTTTATTAATCCTGTCTGTGTTTCTTTATGCTTTTATGATGACTCTGTTTGCCCGTAATACTCATAAGCATATTACCAGATCCATTACACTGGAAAACCATAATCAGACGCTGATTAATGAGCTTCAGGATGAAGTAGCTCAGCGTGAATCTCTGATAAAAGCCAGAACAGAAGAACTCGAACAGAGCAATCAGGCACTGGCCAGCTCTGAACGGCTGCTTAATAACGTGATTAACGGCGCAGAACTGGGTTACTGGGATCACAACCTTAAAACCGGAGAGCATACGGTGAACAATCACTGGCTGAAAATGCTGGGCTTAACACGTTCCGATATGGCTAATGACGTCAGTGACTGGGAGACACGTATTCACCCTGAAGATAAGGAACGCTTAAATTCCATTGTTGAAAAAGCGATTTCTGACCATAAGCCTTATAGCGCTGATTTCAGGATGAAACACAAAGATGGTCACTGGGTCTGGATACAGGGTTCCGGCTCAGTTGTTGAGTACGATAAACAAACCGGAGAACCTTTACGTCTCTGCGGCACTCACCAGGACATTACTTATCGAAAAAATATCGAAATGAAACTGGACTACCAGGCCAAACATGACTATTTAACCGGACTGAATAACCGGGTTGAAGTAGAAAAACATTTTAAGGACGAGCTGCTCAGAACAGAGCGTTATAATCACAATTTATCCATCTTTATGATTGATATAGACCATTTTAAACGTATTAATGATCATTACGGTCACCAGGCTGGTGATAATGTGCTGAAACTGTTTGCTGACTTTTTATTAAGCTCTGTCCGTACCAGCGACTATGTGGCCCGTTACGGCGGTGAAGAATTTGTGGTGATTTTGCCTGAAACTGGCCGGACTAAAGCCATTGAACTGGCTGAACGGCTACGTTTGAAAATATCCAGACAGGATATTGAGTTAGAACAGACAACCGTCAATATTACCATCAGCCTGGGGATAGCGTCTTATCCTGAGCACGGTAACAATTATGAAAAGCTGCTTGAAATGGCAGATAATGCCATGTACCAGGCCAAACACAAGGGACGGAACCGGGTTGAAGTAGCGGCCTAAACAGTGCTATTTACAGTCATTTAACATTTTCTGCATCACTTCCAGCCCCAACCGATGACAGTGCTCGATATTTCTTTGAGGAATATCTTCAGGGTTCGGATAATTCTGCAGTACCTGCTCCAGACTGGCTTCCCGGATAATATGCAACATGGGCCAGGGAGAGCGGTTGGTATAATTGGCCGGATCGTCCGGATCTGTATCTGCAAAACAATAATCTGGATGAAAGCTGGCTAGCTGAAAAACCCCTTCATACCCCTGGTCAATTAATAGCTGATTGGCAATATCCAGAAAATCCAGATAGTCATTAAAATTTTCAGTTATATGTTCAAGAATAAACAGCGTAGTTTCCGTATCGCTGTTCTGCTCCAGGTATTCACACTCACAGATCAGATTTTCCAGTGCCGTTGCAAACTGTCCGCAAGATTCCACTACAAAGCGGATCCGATCCGCATCCCGCTCTTTTTTAGCAAAGGGACAAATATTGTGCCCAATAACGACCTTATCCAGCCAGCACTGGGTTTGTTGAATAATACTTTTATATTCGGGCATATTAATTACCATTGTATTTTTTGACGAGAATAACAAGGAATTATTCAAGCCTTGAATTGTCTTAATATTTAGTATATTATCACTTACTTAATATTAACCCAGTATTTTACTTGGTTATTTAATGTAAAAATATTGAGTTTACATACAACAAACACAATATAACACTTATAGAATGCCTGTCATTCTGCTGTCATAAATATTTGTTAATATCACTACATATTTAAACAATATAAAAACTTATAGTAACTAAACACTCGCTAACAGAAAGAAACAGGATTTTTTTCAGGGGACGAATAAACATGATGGATATACAGAAAACGCCTTTTAAAATAAAACCCGTCTCAGGGTTTAAACTGTCACCGGCTATCCGGCATATGCTGGAGAAACTGGCTGTATTTCTATTGCCTGTACCTCTGCTGTTATTAGTGATGGGTACAGTAGGTATTATCAAAAATGACTCACCGGATAACCTGGGTTCCATTAGCAGCCTGAGTCAGAGCTTTTTTAATTATTTTGAACTGCATACCTTAATTTTTATGGGCGCTCTGGGCATTACTCTGATTGTCTGGTTCATTACCCGTAATATGTGGGGCAGGTAAAGCCCCCTTCTGCTCCGGGCAAACAGCCCCCGCTAAAACCCTCAGTAACTGAACGATAGCCACTGCGGCAGTTGCCGGGCGGCCTTGTTTAACTGCCGGTCCTGCCCTCTGGCATTCGGGGTCATACTTTCCAGCAAAGCCCAGAACTGTTTTGAGTGATTCATATGCCGAATATGAGCCAGTTCATGCAGCAGCACATAATTCATTAAATGTTCCGGTAAAAAAATCAGCCGGTAATTCAGGTTAATATTTTTCTTTGCCGAACAACTCCCCCAGCGGGTTTTCTGTGCCCGAACCGTCAGACGCTGATAAGGCAGGTTAAACTGCTCACTGTAGCTATCCAGACGAAGCTTCAGAAACGCATAGGCGTAATCCTTAAAAAACAGTTCAAACAACTGAAAAACCTGCCTGTTATTACTTATACGTCCTCTAATCTGAAGCTCAAAGTCATCGGTATGAAGCAGGTTTAAATTTTCAGAATCATAATCCTGTTGATAACAGATATTAAAACTCTGATCCAGAGCAGGCAAAACGATATTTTCTGGCAGTTCACAGTCTGTAGGCTGTGGATTTTGTGCCTGTTCTGCCTGTAATTTTGCCAGTACTGAATCAATCCATGACTGCTGTTCCTTAACAAAATCCGGTACCCAGGTCTGAATCTGCCTGTTAGTCATTTTGCGAGGCACCACGACCACGACTCCCTTGTGCAGGGAAACCCGCAGGCGCATATATTTGGCCCGGCTGGACACTTCAATACGATAAGGATGGCTGGTTTTTTCCATTGATTTAATCAGTGACTTATTAGAATTTTTAAGTGTTAACTGCTATGCTTTGGCTAATAGGAATTAATAAAAAAGTATAACAGAAGCCCATGGCAGAACCCACTTCAACTGAATATATTGAACTTAAACGCTCCGTAGAATTACTTGAACTGGGCATGTTTGTGACCCGCCTGGATCGCCCCTGGGAAGAAACCGATTTTGTTTATCAGGGGTTTCAGATCAACACCCTTGAGGAACTGCATGCCCTGCAGGCGCTATGTGACTATGTTTATGTGCGTGCCGCCAAACAGACCTGGCAGACCGGCCAGGACAAACAGACAGGCAGCAAAAAAGCTGTACCGGAACGTATTACTTACATTAATAAAATCCCGATTAATGAAGAACTGAACAACATCCGTTCAGCCTATAAGGATGCCTGTTCACAAATGGGTGCTATTCTGGATACCATCCGCTTAAGCGGTGAACTGGACATAGAAAAAGTCAACGATATTGTGGATGAATGTGTTGACAGCATCCTCAGAAATGACTCAGCCCTGGTCTGGCTGACCCAGATCCGTCATAAAGACAGCTATACTGCAGAACATTCCTTAAGAGTGTGTATTTATGCTATTGCCCTGGGCAGGGAGCTGGGGTTCAGAGAACTGGAACTGCAGAATATTGGTACCTGCGGTTTATTACATGATGTGGGTAAGGTCAGAATTCCAAAAGAGCTCCTGGCCAAACAGAGCAATCTGACACCCGAAGAAGTTAAAATCATGCAGGAGCACCCGGTTTATGGCAAGAAACTGCTGATTTCAAAATCCGGTGTTTATCCCGGTGCCGTCGATGTAGCCTATTGTCACCACGAACGTCTGGACGGTTCCGGTTATCCCCGGGGCATTACCGGGGAGCGGATCCCTTACTACGCTAAAATTATCGGCATTATTGATGCCTATGACTCCATGATTTCAGATAAACCCTATAGCAAGGGGATCACCACTCTGGATGCCTGCCGACACATTTACCAGTGCAAAAACACCCTGTTTGATAAAACCATTCTGGGACACTTTATCCACTTTATCGGAATCTATGCGCCCGGCAGCCTGGTGGAAATGAATACCGGTGAAATTGGTATTATTATTGAGACCAATAACGAAGACGGCATTAAACCCAGAATCTTACTGATACTGGGTTCAGACAAGCTGCCTAAAAACGGCCGGATTATTGATCTGAAAAAAGGCGATATTACCTTTACCAATACGGCTTATGTCATTAAAAAATCCCTGGCCAACGGTGCTTACGGAATTAATGTTGAAGATTATCTGGATCAGGTAATAGCCAGTTAAGCAGGCTATACGCCCGCTATGGGTGTTTAGTTTATGGACAGCGAAATACTGCGCCGATAGGCAGGTGATCAGACAGTTTGCGCCAGCGTTTATTGGAAAAAGCCAGTGCCTCTTTCAATTCCACCCCACGAAAATAAATCCGATCCACCTGCAGGGTTGGGTGCCATACCGGAAAGGTTCTGGCATGCTGGCCTTCATAATGCAGAAAGGCCTCCTCCAGACCCAGATCTATTTTCATATGTTCAATAGCCCGTTTTCGCCAGTCATTAAAATCCCCGGCCATAATTAAGGGTTCATCATGAGGGATAGTCTGTTCTATGGTTTTGCCAATCTGTACCAGCTGCATTTCCCGCTCGGCTTCAAACAGCCCGAGATGCACACAAACCAGGTTCAGGGTAACTTTAGAAGGTAAAAGAATTTTAGCGTGTAAAAAACTGCGGCTGGCAAATTTGGCTTTGGAGAGGTTCTGATTATGCCAGCTGATAATGGGAAACTTACACAGAATACCATTACCATGATGGCCTTTTTTATAAATGGCATTTTTAGCGTACAGGGAGAACGGCCAGCGGTTTTCAGCCAGAAACTCTCCCTGAGGCTTCAGGGGCCAGGACTCAATGCGGCTGCTGTTTTTATAATGCTCACCCTGAAGTTCCTGCAGAAAAATAACATCGGGATCAATTTCTTCCAGCGCTTCTCGTATGCCAAACAGGGTAAAACGACGGTTGGCAACACTGAAACCTTTATGGATATTATAAGTCAATACTTTAAATGTTCTATCAGACACAGAATCTCTTTAACGGGTCTCTTAACAGGTTCTTTTAACAATTTGAGCTAACAATTCAGCAATAGTTTCTGACCACACCGGAAACCACCCCTAAAATCTGCACTTCTTCATTTTTCAAAAATATAGGTGCCATATCTGGATTGGCCGGCTGCAGACGGATCCCCTGCTTTTCAATATAAAACTTCTTCAGGGTTACCTGTTCATTATTGATCAGACAAACAACCGACTGGCCGTTACCGGCATGTTCGGTTTTTTCAATAATGACTACATCACCGTCCTGTATATTATCATCAATCATGGAATGACCGCGAACTTTTAATGCATAAGTATTGCGACTGACCATGCTTTGAGGCACAGAAATCATTTCATTTTGTTCAACCCGTTCAATGGGCTGTCCGGCCGTAATAAAACCCGACAGGGGTATCTCTGTCATGGGTTCGGAGTCATTGTCTCCATCCAGAACTTCCAGCTCCGGAGTCCATACCGGATGTTTATTCTTGGGTAATAAATAACTGATTTCTGCTGACATTTTGCTACCTCTTTATACCAACGAATTATATGCAAATGAACACTCAACACAGACTTATTGTGAAAATACATGTGTCCCTTAACAGAGCCTAACCATTTTCTGTACATTAATCAAGTAAAAATACTACTCAGACAGAATTATATTGGCGCTTTTACAGCTCCCTTGTAAAAAGGTTTATCACAATGAATATTCATAGACTTAGTCACCTTGCTGATCACGGACTGAATGGGATTAACCACACTGCTGACCAGTACGTTGACCTCCTTAACCCTGGGTGAGGACAGTTTACCCATAACCTGCTCCTTATAGACTGGACAGCCGTATTTATCCACTGTGGCCACATTAAAATCAATAAAGCTATCCTTAATGGTATCAATTTTACCGGTAATCGCCAGACGGAACTTGTCAGTTGAAAAGGCGACATCCTTCATTGTCGCTATGCCATTAGAAAAAGCTATTTCTGAGTGCAGCTGCTTAATCTGGCTGTTACCTTTATTTGCAACACTATTAACCAGGTTCCGATAATCATTGCCCTTGGTCACCAGTACCCCTGCCGGTCCTAACAGGAC
>JALTKC010000525.1 GCA_027076245.1 Gammaproteobacteria bacterium | reverse complement strand
GTTATAAGGCCACATTTGAGGTGTACCCAGAAATCGAAGTGGCTTCACTGTCTGAACAGACCTTTGAAAAAGCCAATGTAGAAATTACCGACGCGGATATTGATGCGACTATTGAAAATATTCGCAAACAGAATCAGGTCTTTAATGAAGTTGATCGTGCCGCTGAAGAAGGGGATCAGGTCATCGTTGATTTTGTTGGTAGTATTGACGGTGAAGGCTTTAACGGCAACGAAGGTAAAGATGTACCTGTCGTAATAGGCCAGGCACAAATGATAGAAGGTTTTGAAGAAGGCCTTAAAGGCGCTAAAGCCGGTGATGAAATTACTCTGAATCTGAAATTTCCTGAAGACTATCATTATACGGATGTTGCAGGTAAGGATGTTCAGTTTGATGTTAAGGTTAAAGCTGTTAACGAATCTTCCCTGCCAGAACTGAATGATGAGTTTTTTGTTAAATTTGGTATTACTGACGGTGGTGAAGAAGCCTTCCGTGAAGAAGTAAAAAAGAATATGCAGATTGAACTGGATAAGGCCATATCCGGTAAACTGAAAAATCAGGTTATGGATACCATTCTGGAAGTCAATGATATTATGGTTCCTTCTGCTCTGGTACAGGAAGAAGCTGTTAATATGGCTAAACAGATGCAGCAGCAGTATCAAATGCAGGGTAGTGATGAAGCCGATTTACCCACCCATCTTTTTGAAGAACAGGCCAAAAAGCGGGTGACTTTAGGTCTGGTACTGGCGGAAATTGTTAAAGCCAATGAAATCAAGGCCGATCCTGAAAAAGTAAAACAAAAAGTTGAAGAAATGGCCGCTACTTATGAAAACCCACAGGAAGTCGTTAATTACTATATGTCCAACAAGGACAAACTGGCTGAAATTGAGTCGTTTGTACTGGAAGAAATGGTGGTTGACTGGGCCTGTGATCAGGCTAAGGTGGAAGAAAAATCACTGTCTTTTACTGAGTTTATGAATCCTGAAAAAGATAAAGAAGCTGAGTAAACAGGCTGAAACTACCGGTATTTAAGATATTAATAAAACGAAGGATAATAATTTAATGCTAAACAATAAAATCACAGCAGGTGCTGTACAGGCAGATAATCTGGGGCTGGTGCCTATGGTTATTGAGCAGACAGCAAGAGGGGAGCGTTCTTTTGATATTTATTCAAGATTATTAAAAGAGCGGGTGATTTTCCTGGTTGGTCAGGTTGAAGACCATATGGCTAACCTGATTGTAGCGCAATTATTATTTCTTGAATCTGAAAATCCGGATAAGGATATCCACCTGTATATTAACTCTCCCGGTGGTTCAGTAACTGCCGGTATGTCTATTTATGACACTATGCAGTTTATCAAACCGGACGTCAGTACCATGTGTATTGGTCAGGCGGCTAGTATGGGAGCTTTATTACTGACCGGTGGTGCCCATGGTAAACGCTACTGTCTGCCCAACTCCAGAATGATGATTCACCAGCCTTTAGGCGGTTTTCAGGGCCAGGCATCAGATATTGAAATTCATGCCAGAGAAATTCTCACCTTAAAAGACAAATTAAATCAGATTATGGCGGAACATACAGGTCAGGATCTTGAGGTTATTGCTCAGGATACTGACAGGGATAATTTCCTTAGTGCTCAGGAAGCCGTTGATTATGGTCTGGTCGATAAAATCATTACCCATCGTGATAGTGTTACTGAAGAAAAATAAAAACCTAGTAAAATGGTTGGTTATGGTTTAATATAGAGTTGATTTATTAGCCAATAACATTTATATATGTAACAGGTAAATATATTTTACCCGCTATAGTTTCATAATAGGCATATTCATTTATTCGATTAAGTGGGTTCCGTCAGAAACAAATTAAGCTATTTATAAGAAAAGAAGGGCATAGCTGACATGGCTTCCCTGATATGAGGTTCGTTTTATGAGTGATGATACTCAAAACAAAGATGATAATGGTAAGCTGCTTTACTGTTCTTTTTGCGGCAAGAGCCAGCATGAAGTCAGAAAGTTAATTGCCGGTCCTTCTGTATTTATCTGTGACGAATGTGTTGAATTATGCAATGACATTATTCGCGAAGAGATTCAGGAACAGGGTGGTTCTGTTCCAGGTAAAAAATTACCCACACCCAGAGAAATTAATAAAATTCTGGATGAATACGTCATTGGTCAGGCAGAAGCTAAGAAAATTCTGGCGGTTGCAGTGTATAACCACTATAAACGTCTGGAAAATGGCTATAAAAAAGACGATGTGGAACTGTCCAAGAGTAATATTCTGTTAATCGGGCCTACCGGCTCTGGTAAAACCCTGCTCGCTGAAACACTGGCACGCTTACTGGATGTACCCTTTACGATTGCCGATGCAACAACTTTGACTGAAGCCGGTTATGTCGGTGAAGATGTGGAAAATATCATCCAGAAACTGCTGCAGAAATGTGATTATGATGTAGAAAAAGCCCAGACCGGTATTGTTTATATTGACGAAATTGACAAAATTTCCCGTAAATCAGACAATCCGTCCATTACCCGTGATGTTTCCGGTGAAGGTGTACAGCAG
>JALTKC010000524.1 GCA_027076245.1 Gammaproteobacteria bacterium | reverse complement strand
TGCTCAAACCCCAGACGCAGAAAGCTCCGATCACTGGAAAAATAAGCGGGAATAATGGTAGCGAGGGGGAGACTTGAACTCCCGACCTCAGCATTATGAATTCCTTAAGGTGCCTTTGCGCAACTTCTTGAAACAAAGAGAAAACCCTGATTTTTCTTTTATTTCCGTATACTTAGACTCATTACAGCCTTATCTTATTTATCCTTACCTTTACTCTATTTCACTGAATTCTGTTGCCATGGTGTTGCCACGGCGTTATCCTGCTAAAAACAAAGCCGGAAAAGTGCGCGAACACTGTTTCCGGCTCCTGACCATCAAGCCTATTCAGGAGGCTCTATGGCTGACGCAAAATATACCCCATTTAAGTTCACATTGCCCAGACTTGAGGCGCTGCCTTCAGGTGCCAGGCCTTATGAGATTGCCGACACAGGTCAACCTGGCCTGAGTTGTCGCGTTCTGCCTTCCGGTGTCAAAACCTTGCAGGTGCATAAACGTCCTGCTGGCAGTAACAGGCTGGTCAGGGTCAAAATCTGCGAAGTGGGCGGCCTGCCCATTGATGGTAAGAACGGAGCCAGAGCTAGCGCCAGAGACATTCTCAGCAGTCTGGCAGCTGGCATAAACCCCAATGAAGAAAAACGGAAACAAAAAGCGCAGGAAACCGCCTCAGTCCTGACATTGCGACAGGCTGTGAAAAGGTATACCGAATCAGTAAACATCAAACCCGGAACAGCTCAGAGTTATAAAGCTGTAATTCATAACCATTTAGAAAAATGGCTGGATCTCCCTCTTAATTCCATTACCGGCTCAATGGTCACTACAAAACACAGGGAAATAAGCAAAAAAACCCCTGTAGCGGCAAATAATACCATGCGCGTATTGCGTGCAATCTTCTATCACTTCCAACTGGAACTGGAAGACGACGAAACCGGGGAAAGCCCGATCCAGAACTCCCCTACCCGTAAATTGAGGAAAAAATGGAACCGGGAAACTCGGCGGCAGACCTACATCAAGCCGGACAGCCTAAAAGACTGGTGGGCAGCGACAGAGGCGATTACCGAAACCCGCAAGGGAACCAAAAAAGAACAAGTCCCGGTATACCAGGGGGATGGCATGCTTGGCCGTGACTACCTGCAATTTGTCATTCTCACCGGATTAAGGCGGCGTGAAGCAAGCGGGCTAACATGGGATCGGGTGGATTTAAAAAACAGGGTATTCATCGTACCCACAAAAAACGGTGATCTGCTTGAACTGCCTTTGTCAGACTACCTGGTGGACATATTGAAACGCAGGAAAAAAATCACCAAGGGAAAAGAGCGACCATTTCATATTGATGAAGTGAGAAAATTTGTTACCTGGGTAGCAAATAAAAGCGGCGTTCCTTTTACCATCCATGACCTGCGGCGAACCTTTATCACTTACGCTGAAAGTATGGATTTTGGAGCATACACGCTTAAGGCTTTAATTAATCATCGTTCAGGGGGAGATTCAAACGATGTCACAGCCGGGTATGTGGTAATCACTACAGAACGGCTCAGAAAGCCTATGCAACAGATAACCGACTTTATTTTGAAACAGGCCGATATAAGGAAGACAGAGGTTAGGAATATCAAGGAAATGTCGTCATGAGCAGCTGGGAAAAATATATTAGACAACACGTAAATGATGCAAAGAAAGTTTTGGCTGAGTATGGGCTACCGACAGTTTATGAGGATTTAGTAAGTCTCAACTATCAACCTGAGGATTGGCGTATAAGTTCTGCTATTCGGGTTATTACTGGATATAAAAAATTACTAGATGAAGTAAAGAACAACAAAATTGATAAGGCATTGGAAAGATTATTCTGGATTTGTGCTGCCTCTGAAGAATTATGGTTATACACCATAATTGGAGATGTTTCCGAAAAGAAAACCTACGCCCCATTTAGAAAAAGGCCAATACTGGAATCTGATATTAACGATATGTTAATTAAGCAGGTTACTAGAATGGCAAATTTATCTGAAAACGGTGGAAAAAATAAAATACCACAATCTAAATTAGATGAGTGGCAAAAAATTGCTGATTCCTTTTTCTTAAAATCAAAAAGTAAGTCAATATCCTCTGCCGCAAAACATATAGCAGAAAAAACTGGTGATTCATACCATACTATTTCCAAAAAAATAAAATTCCCGTAAAAGTTAGTAAGCGCCCGTGCTTACTAACACCTGCCCCCCCTATTATCGCACCTCATGTTTACTAAAGCATTCGAGGCACGCCATGTCACACACCGAAGAATCTAACTATAAATATGTTGACCGCAAAGTAGCGGCAACTTTCCTGAACTTATCTCCCAATACCCTTGATCGCTGGCGTTCAGAGAAACGCTACCTGTCTTACTACCTGATAGGCGGCGCAGTCAAATACAAAATGTCTGACCTCGTAGACTTCGCTGAATCGCGCCGCGTATCAATTGCACAGTAAGGCTCGGGTATATATGAAATCTCCCAACAGGACGTCGCAGGACGGACGAGGCCAGCATATTCGCAGCACCTTATCTGCTACACAAATCAACCAGGCTATCAAGAA
>JALTKC010000523.1 GCA_027076245.1 Gammaproteobacteria bacterium | reverse complement strand
CCATTGTTATTACTTTTAATGATACTTTAGCTCCTGTATTTGCGGCCATTGTGATTGCCTATCTGCTGGAAGGGCTGGTGGTATTTTTTAATCGCTGGATCCATAGACGCTTTTATGCCGTGTTGCTGGTGTTTATCGGCTTTTTAATGGCCCTGCTGATCACATTATTTATTATTACCCCTCTGTTGTGGGAGCAGGTGACCGATTTAATTAAAGACACACCAAAGTATATTGAAAAGGGCCGGCAGTTATTACTGCAATTGCCTTCTAATTACAGCTACATTTCTGAGGAATATGTGGTGGAACTGATCGCCATGATTCAGTCAGAGGTGACACAACTGGGCAAGGAAGTCCTGACCTTCTCTCTGTATTCCATTCAAAGCAGTATCACCATTATGATTTATCTGATCCTGGCGCCGCTGCTGGTGTTTTTCTTTTTAAAGGACAAGGAAAAAATCCTGGGCTGGTTCAGACGTTTTTTACCGGATGATACCCGTTTGTCCACCCAGGTCTGGCGGGAAATGGATCAGCAGATTGGTAATTATGTGCGCGGCAAATTCTGGGAAATCACTATTGTTTCGGTGATCTGCTTTATTACATTCTCCTTTCTGGGACTAAAATATGCACTACTGATTTCATTGCTGGTAGGGTTGTCTGTTGTGGTGCCTTATATTGGTGCCACAGTCGTAACAATACCCGTGGCATTAATCGCGTTTTTCCAGTGGGGCTGGAGTTCAGAGTTTGCCTGGCTGATGATTGCCTATGGTATCATCCAGGCTCTGGACGGTAATGTGATTGTCCCGCTGTTGTTTTCTGAGGTGGTTAATATTCATCCTGTCGCCATTATTGTGGCTATTTTATTCTTTGGCGGACTCTGGGGCTTCTGGGGGGTATTTTTTGCCATTCCGCTGGGTACACTGGTGAATTCAGTTATTACAGTATGGCCGACGGTACCGCCGGAAAAAATCAAGGTATGATCATTTCACCATCTTGTCGATTATTGTCGCGGGCAGGGATGTCCGCGCTCCCAGGGAATGCCAGTAACATCCGGGGGGTAAACAGGTGCTGAAAAGAAGACTATTACAAGTATTATTATTCTGGCTGGCAGCAGGTATATTCAGTAATGCCTGTGCGGAGACAGAAAAAACACTGCCTTTTCAGGCTGGTGAAAAACTGCAGTATAAACTGAGTTATCGGGGTATCCTGACCTCAATGATCTGGGCAGACATTGCCGATGCCACAATGGAATTTGTGCCCAATCAGAGCACTCTGGATAATCACAGGGGGCACCAGTTTGTACTGTCTCTGAGCACCGAAAATTACACTAAAGCTGAAATTATTCAGCCGGTTCGTTATACCTATACCACCACCCTGGATAATCGTCTTCAGAAAACCCTGCAGGTTGAAGAAATAGACAAGGGTAAAAGCCAGTCTCATGACTTCTGGTTTCTGGACTGGGTAAATAAAAGCACTCTGCTCTATAAAAAACGTGAAAAAGAACAAATCAGCTCTGGCTTTCTGAATATGGAAAGCCATGATGCCTGGGAAGCAGATGGGGTACAGGCTATTCCGGATTTTCTAAAGCAGTATCCACCCCTGGAAAATAATCTGAGCTATTTTATCTTTGATGAAGAGGGAGATAAAATTACCTATTCCAGAGTGCTTGACCCCCTGTCACTGATTTATCACCTGAGAACCCTGCCAGAACAGCAGACTCAGGATAAAACAGCGGTGGTTATTGCCGATGACATCTATCTTTACCAGATAGAGCAGCAGGACGTGGAAACCGTAAAGGTTTCAGGCAGGGAATATCAGGCGCTAAAATATAAAATCAACAGAAGCGAAAAACCAGAGAAATTCTTTTATGTCTGGATAAGCCAGGACAGCCGGAAACTACCCGTAAGAATGTCCATGAATGCCCCCCTGGGAAAACTGGAAATCGACCTGCAAAATGTAATACCGGGCATGCCAGCAGAACAAACAGTGTCAGTTCTTTAATTTTTCCTGTACATTCTCAATAGCCCGCTTCCCCTGCATAACCATCACCTTATTAATGCTCTGAGCCAGTAATTTCTTATCCATCGTTTCCCCATTAAGCACCATCTTTACCGGATAAGTAGAATAAGCTGCCGTAGGCATTTCAAAAGTCTCAGCCCCAATATCATCCTGCTCATAAGGATAAAAACAGGAAGCCACCCCCTGACTTTGTTCCCCCTGTTTATCCCTTAAACGAAAAGAAATCCGCACTTCCAGATCCTGATACCCCTGAATAACCGGCGTAACCCCCGTCCATTCAACACCACTATCCTCCACACCCAGAAACATCTGCCCAAGATCCCGACAAAGCACCACCCGAGGATCCTCTCCCTTACTACACGAACCAAGCAACCCACCCAGCAAACCAAAAAACAAAATGTAAAAAATTCTTTTACTCACAAAAGTAAACCCAACCCACTATGCTCTTCCTTAACACTTAACACTTAACACTTAACACTTAACACTTAACACTTAACACTTAACACTTAACACTTAACACTCTAAGCTCTTTCTCAACGCTCAACGCT
>JALTKC010000522.1 GCA_027076245.1 Gammaproteobacteria bacterium | reverse complement strand
TACCTGATGTAAGACTGCTTCGAGCTCATCCAGTTCAATTTCCTGTTCAGGTGGAAAAGATTCCAGCAGTTCTTCCAGCGACTGGGTCAGATAACCAGCTTCATCTATGGTGTCAATAATGGCGTTAGCAATTTCACGGTCCGTATCACTGAAGGGCGTCATTTCCATTTGCCAGAGCAGGTGTTCCCTGAGGCTGTCCTCAGCTTTACCGTTATTTTCAAACAGGCTGGTGTCATCACCATTCCAGCTGCTGGTATTGCTTTGCCCGGCTGTGTACTGATGACCGGTATCATAGACATCATCCCAGTTAGAATCGGTGGACAGTTCATCAGGAATATTATTATGGGTGTTTTCGAAGTCAACCTGTTCAGAATTGGCTTCAGTCATGAAATCATCACCGGATGTCTCGGTGTTATTCAGGTCAGAGCTGGTTTTTTCCAGGGTATCATTTTGTAGAGACGGTGTCTCATCAGAGTCAGAATCGTTGGTACTGGAATTGCTCTCATCGACTTCCAGCATGACATTGCTGTCGAGTGCTTCCTGTATTTCCTGTTGAAGATCCAGGCTGGACAATTGCAACAAACGGATCGCCTGCTGCAATTGAGGCGTCATTGTTAGTTGTTGACCCAGACGTAGTTGAAGGGATTGTTTCATATATTACAGCGTTAATACCTGCCCTGTTAAACCTGAATTTTATTAGAACTGAATTAATTCAGTTCTAATAATCATGTCCTTTCATTATTAAAAATAGTGCCGGATGGCTGAATAATCAATGTTTCCGGATATTTTATTTAAGCTATGTCTGAATAGTAGCGCAAATTTTGTGCCATTGCAGTTGATTGGGATCAAATAAAACGATTATTTTTTTATGATCAAAATAATATTTTTTAAATCAAAGCTTTATGGTTGTTTATATTTTGAAATTATCGCCCAGATAAACTTCACGTACTCGCTCATTAGCCAGAAGATCATCCGGGGCACCTTTAGCAATAACACTGCCGTCATTCATAATATAAGCCCGGCGGCAAACGCTTAAAGTTTCACGTACATTATGATCAGTAATAAGAACACCAATATTTTTCTCGGTGAGATGGGTGATAATGGATTGAATATCACTGACGGAAATGGGATCAACTCCGGCAAAAGGTTCATCAAGCAGGATAAAATCCGGCTCCATCGATAGTGTTCTGGCAATTTCTACCCGCCGGCGTTCACCGCCGGACAGACTTATTCCCATGGATTTTCGGATATGAGTAATACTCAGTTCATTAAGTAACTGTTCCAGATGATCCTGACGATCGGTCCGGTTTAAGTCCTTACGGGTCTGTAATATGGCCAGGATATTTTCTTCTACTGTCAGTTTTCGAAACACGGAAGCTTCCTGAGGCAGGTAACCTATTCCCAGCCGGGCCCGTTTATGAATGGGCAGACGAGTAATATCCTGGCCACGGCAGAGAATTCGACCGCTATCGGCTTTAATCAGTCCTACTACCATATAAAAACTGGTGGTTTTGCCTGCGCCGTTAGGGCCGAGCAGTCCGACTACTTCCCCTTTCTGCAGGGTAAAAGATACATCTTTAACCACCTGGCGGGATTTAAAGGTTTTGTTCAGCTTTTCAGCACGCAGTTCAACAAGTTCAGAAGACATAAGGGATTATTTATTTTTACTCTTGGGCTGAATGGTAACTTTTACACGACCGCCAGATTTAATCGGCTGACCCTCTTTATTTTTCTGGCTTTTGGCAATCACAGTTTCCCGTTTAGTGTCGTAAATAATTTTATCACCGCTAAAGGTATCGCCGCCCTGCCAGACAAAGGCATTTTTAAGTAGATGAATCTTATCTTTTTTAAGGTAATAAATCATGGTGCTGGCACGAGCCCGAAAATCCTTGTCCTTGCCTTCAGGTCTCTGTTTGAATGTAGCCAGCTTACCTTTAGCCCCCTCAGCTATTGCCTTTTCAAGCTCTTTATTTTTGTCATTATACAAAGTCAGCTTATGCGCCTTGATCACCATACTCCCCTGAACCAGCACAACATTCCCGGTATAAATACTGATCCCCTTCAAATCATCAATATCCGCCGTATCCGCCTCCAGCTCAATAGGCTGATCCCGATCACTGGCCAACGCCAGCACATCCATCGACCAAACCAGAGAAAAAACCACCCAAATTAAAACCAGCCCCACTTTCATTAAATAAAAACCCTCAATATACTTTCACTTAACACTTAACACTTAACACTTAACACTTAACACTTAACACTTAACACTTAACACTTAACACTTAACACTTAACACTTAACACTTAACTCTCTATGCTCTTTCTGAACGCTGAACGCTGAACGCTGAACGCTGAACGCTGAACGCTCAACGCTTCTTCTCCACCGGCACATGCCGAGCCTTAACATCATTCAATAAATAATAGTGCTCCTCATCAAGGTACGCCTTCATCCCCACACCCGTTGCAACGGTGCTTTCCGAAGTGATTTTAACGGGCTTATCTGTTTCAGCGTATTCCTTGTCAGGCCATACCGTTAATTCAGGTGTTTCCAGTCTGGAATAGTGGTTCT
>JALTKC010000521.1 GCA_027076245.1 Gammaproteobacteria bacterium | reverse complement strand
GCTGTTGATACCGAACTGGCAGACGAACAGCCGCTGGATGAACAGGCCCTGCAGGAACTGAAAATAACACAGATGCTGGAACAGGCCTTCAGTATCCGTAATCAGGAATTAAAAGACTATATTGTCCGCAGTATGCGTGATAAAAAACAGCTTAATATTTCAGAATTGCCGGTGTCCAGCGCCGATGATTTACTGGCCATGGCCCATGCCATAGAACTGGGCGCCGTTAATCAGAACAGTTCGGATTATGCTTTTTTAGTAGAACCCCTGAAACGACAGGCAAAAAACACCTACTTTAAACAGTTTGACGAGTTTTCCATTACCATGATTAAAAAAGATTCCACAGAGTGAAGTAACGACTATGATAAGCGACCTGTTTGCCGAACAACTGGAACAGAAAAACTACACCCAGGAAGAATTTTCCGAACTGCTGATCCGTCTGCTGGATTACGGTGTGTTATGCCGTGATGAAAGCCAGGTAGAAGAACAATTGTATGATCGGTTTGTGCAGCTAAAAGACTGGGTAGAAGATTATCTGCAGATCATTGGCGTGCGGATCCTGCATGATGAGCGTTTTAACTTTGTCCGTATTTACCCGCCCGGAGCCCAGGTACCCGGCCTGCCGGACGAAGTGGATCAGCCTTTTAACAGTGGCTTTCGCCAACGACTGTCACAACTGGACGTGGCTGTTATTCTGGTACTGCGGGCCGAATATGAAAAGTCCCTGCGTGAAGGCCAGATAGATGAAAACGGCTGCGTTATGCTGTCAATGGAAGCTCTCAGTCTGGGTATGCATAACCTGTTAAACCGCAGCCTGCCCGAAACCCAGACCGAACGGGCCCGGCTGCTGATCCGACTAAAACAGCTGCGTTTGATTTATTTTAAAACCGATGAAACCGATGAAACCGAAGGCCATGAAGACAGCTGGTTAAAAATACGGCCAACCATTAACAGTTTTGTCAGCGAAGAAGCCCTGGCTGTTCTGCAGGATAATGACGAAAGAAAAAAGTAAGCTAAATGTTTGTTAAAAAATTTATATTTATTAACTGGGGTAATATCCCCTTGCTGGAATTTGAATTCGGGCCGGTCAATTTGTTTTCCGGCGGTAACGGCTCGGGTAAGACGACCGCGGCGGATGGCATACAGACTATTATGACCGCTGCCCATGAAAACCTGTATAACTATAATCCCGGTCAGGATGAAACAACCCAGCGCGGACGCCGTGGTAAACAGGTACGTACCCTGGCTTCCTATGTGCTCGGCTGTGATGACGGCAGTTATGCCCGCCCTAAAGCGACCGATGGTTATCTGGTGGCAGTATTTCATCCGACCGAAGGCGAAAGTGCCGAACCGTTTACGGCGGTTATGGGTATGCGTGCTCATCTGGATCAGTCCGGTGTAATGAAACAGGCCCGTCTGGATGAACTGAGCTTTTTTATTCTGCAGGGCGAAACTCTGTCACAGAATGATTTTATTGACCAAAAGCATATTATACCCATAACCGACATCTTTAATCGCCTGAAACAGCAGTACGGTGCCAGAGTAGTTGAACAGTACAGCAAAAAGCGTCCCTATTTAAGGCGTCTGTACGCGGCCTTAAAGGGCAAAAAGGACGCGGTCTCGGATCGAGAAGCCATGCATGCGGCAAAAACCTTTTCCTCCTTTATGGCCTATAAACCGGTAAAAAGCATTAATGACTTTGTGGCCCATGAAATTCTGGAACGCAAGGATATGGGCGATGCTATTCGGGATATCTCCGAAGCCATGAAAACCATTCATGGTATGGAAGAAGATGCCCGTGCCATTATCCAATCTATAGAAACTCTGGATAAAACCAGTTCCGTCTGCCAGCAGTATATTACTCAGTGGGTTAACTGGAACATGACTCAATATGCAGAAGCCAGACGCCAGACAGTGGTTAATCAGAATCATTATCTGCAGGCCAAAAAGCAGCAGCAGGAAATCAGTCATAGTATTAAAGAGCATGAGCAGAAAATTCTGGTCATCAAAGATCGCTATAAACAGGCGCATCAGGATATTGTGCGTCTGGAGGCCAGTCGTCAGGGTATTAAGGCTCTGAAGGATAAAGATGAACTGACCGCCAGCATTGAACAATATAATCAGAATATTACCGCTCAGAGCCGTCCGCTGCTGGAACAGCAGTTTAAACTACAGACCAATACGGATAACATCAAAGCGCTTTATGACAATCTTAAAGCATCCAGTATTGGTATTGATATCCCGGCTTTTGACAATAAGGAACTGCTTAAACAGCTTCGCGCGGTGGTGGATCTGAAAGAAAAATCCGAGATTGATATGCACAGTCTGATGGGTAACGACTGGATTGATGTCTCACCTCTGGAGCAGCATCTGGACAATGCTCTGCAAGCCGAACAGGAACATAATAAACTGTTCACCCTGCTGCACAGTAATGAACTGGCCGTGGGCGGCAGCTTACGGGATCAGTTACAGAAACTGATCCACCAGCAGGAGGCTCAGTTACAGCAGTATCAGCAGAAAATACAGAGCAAACAGCAGGAAATCGATGCCCTGCATAAACACAGAATAACCTATCCCCCTTACGTTCAGAGTGCAC
>JALTKC010000520.1 GCA_027076245.1 Gammaproteobacteria bacterium | reverse complement strand
TTTATTACTTCCGCTGTAAAACCAGAGAACAACGCATTGAGCTGATACAATACGGTTTTTTTATGTTGTTTGCTTTACTGATTGCCATGCTGGCTTCCCGGCTTGTGGTTGATTTTTATCGATTCTCACCAACGCTGGTGGATGATTTAAGGTCGCAGGCCGTTTTAATTTCACAAATTCCTGATTTTTTTCTTGATATTGAAAAAATAAAAGATACCACCAATAAAAGCTTTCCCGGTGATCATGCCAGTGTGTTACTGCTGCTGGGGTTCTTTATGATTTTCAGACTGCCGCTGGCTTATGCCGGGGCTGTTCTTTTGGGGATGATTATTTTTTCTATTCCCCGTCTGGCCGGCGGCGGGCACTGGATCTCAGATATTATTGCCGGCGGTCTGGCGCTGTCGCTGGTTTTTGTACCGCTGTTCCTTTATCCGCCGGTTCGTGAGTATATCGCTGGAAAATTTTACCCTCCTGCCAGGAAGATGTATTATAGGCTGCCTGAATTTTTACAGGCGTCCGGCTAACCACAGTAAATCTACAGAATAATTACCCTGGCCTGGTTTTTATGGATGCTTATTTATCATTGTTAATTGACCCTGTCAGCGAAGACTTATGCCGCAGTCCAGTACCCATCAGAAATATTATGCACGTTTATCCGGGCTGATAGAGCAATGCTATCTGTATGATCGATATCCTCTTAAAAAACAGCTTGCGCAATTAAAACAGCAACAAAAAAAACTCTCATTTAACAACTCCAGACAGAAAAGCAGAAAAAAAAGTGCTGATAATAATAAACTGCTTAGACAACTGGAGCAAAAATTTGTGCTTTGTGAACAGAGTATTGAACAATCCATAGCCAGAGTTGGGCAGCGCCGGCAGGGAGTTCCCAAAGTGGCGTTTCCGTTAGAACTGCCAGTTACTCAAAAAGCGCAGCAGATTAAACAATTACTGGAACAGCATCAGGTTATAGTAGTGGCCGGTGAAACCGGTTCAGGAAAAACCACGCAACTGCCTAAAATTGCCCTGCTGGCCGGGCGGGGGATTTATGGCCAGATTGCCCATACCCAGCCCCGGCGGCTGGCCGCCCGCAGTGTGGCCACCCGAATAGCAGAGGAACTGCATACACCCCTGGGTGACAAGGTGGGTTTTAAGGTGCGTTTCAGTGACCGTAGTCATCCCGACACCCTGATTAAACTGATGACTGACGGTATTCTGCTTGCGGAGACTCAGACCGATCGGTTTTTAAATCAATACGATACCATTATTATAGATGAAGCCCATGAGCGCAGTCTTAATATTGATTTTCTGTTGGGCTATATTAAGCAGATCCTGCCTCGCCGGCCTGATCTGCGGGTTATTATTACCTCAGCCACTATTGATACGGAGCGCTTTGCTGAATTTTTTAATCAGGCTCCGGTGATTGAAGTCTCCGGGCGCACTTATCCCGTTGAAATCCGTTACCGCCCTTTACAGGATGAACAGGCTATGACGGACGGTATTGTAGCGGCGGTGGATGAACTGAGTCAGGAGCAGGACGGTGATATTCTGGTGTTTCTGTCCGGTGAAAAGGAAATTCGTGAAACCACGGAAGCCCTGCGCAAACACCCGGTTTATCACCATGAGCAGCGTACGGAAATTCTGCCTCTGTATGCTCGTCTGTCGCCGGCAGAACAAAGCCGGATTTTTGCACCCCATTCCAGACAGCGTATTATTCTGGCCACTAATGTTGCAGAAACCTCCCTGACGGTACCGGGTATCCGCTATGTTATTGATACGGGTTATGCCCGTATCAGCCGCTACAGTGTCCGCCACAAAATTCAGCGTCTGCCCATTGAAAAAATATCCCAGGCCTCTGCCCGTCAGCGCAGTGGCCGATGCGGCCGGGTCAGTGACGGGGTAGCGATTCGTCTGTACAGTGAAGAAGATCATAATCAGCGGCCAGCCTTTACCGAACCGGAATTGTTAAGAACCAATCTGGCTCAGGTAATTCTGCAGATGCTGTCGCTGCACCTGGGAGACATTAAGGCATTTCCGTTTCTGGAAAAACCATCACCCAAACAGATTAATGACGGTTTTTTACTGCTGGAGCAGTTAGGAGCGATTACTCCGCAACGCCGTCTGACAGCCATTGGCCGTTCCCTGTCCCGTTTATCAGTGGATCCCAGAATAGGGCGGGTGATTATTGCCGCAGAAAAAGCAGGTGTGTTATCCGAAGTATTGATTATCGCTTCAGCTTTGAGCTGTCAGGATCCCCGGGAGCGTCCGGCAGACAAACAACAGGCGGCTGATGAAAAACACAATCAGTATGCCAGTAAACAGTCGGACTTTATCACTTACCTGAATTTATGGTTTCGTTATGAAGCACAGCGGCGGCATCTGTCGCAAAATAAACTGCGTAAATACTGCCAGAGCCACTTTTTATCCTTTATGCGTATGCGGGAATGGCGGGAATTGTATCAGCAGCTTTATACCCAGACCAGGGAATTAAAGTTTCGCTTTAATAAACTGCCTGATGTGGCAGACAATGAACTGTTTTCAGATGATGATAAACGTCTGAATTATACGGCCGTTCATCAGGCTTTACTCACCGGTTTTCTGGGTAATATCGGCTTTAAGGAAGATAAAAATACCTATCTTGGCGCCCGGAATATGCGTTTTGGTATTTTCCCCGGTTCAAAACTCTATAAAAGCAAACCCAAATGGATTATGGCCGCGGAAATTGTGGAAACCTCAGCTGTCTATGCCCGCATTGTGGCCGGTATTGAACCGGTATGGCTGGAGCAGCAGGCCCGGCATCTGCTGAAGCACCATTATTTTGACCCGTTCTGGGAAGCTAAAAGCGGACAGGTCTCGGCCTGGTCCAGAGTCACTTTATATGGCTTGACCATTAATCCAAAAAAGAAGGTTAATTACGGCCCGGTTGATCCACAGGTTGCCCAGGAAATTTTTATCCGCGATGCGCTGGTCACTGGCGAATATCGGGATCATAACCGGCAAATACCGCCTTTTATCCAGCATAATCTGGATTTAATCAGGGAACTGGAGCATCTTGAGCATAAGTCCAGACGTAAGGATCTGCTGGTGGATGATCTGGTGATTTTTGAGTTTTACCAGCAGCATATCTGCCATGATCTGCAGCAGCGGGGTAAAGAAGGGCATTATCTATACTCCCGTTCGGCCTTTGAACAATGGCGCCGGAAAGTTGAAAAGGAGCAGCCGGACTATCTGTTTCTTAAGCAGGAAGACCTGCTTAAGAAAGATTCCGATCATATTTCTGATGAACTTTATCCTCCTTATATCCAGAGCGGTGATCTACAGCTGCCACTGGAATACCACTTTCTGCCCGGTCATGCTCTGGATGGTGTAACGGTGATTCTGCCTCTGGCTGTGATTAACCAGCTGGATGAATCGGTATTTGACTGGCTGGTACCAGGGCTGATCCGGGAAAAAATTACTCTGTTGATCCGGGCTCTGCCCAAGGTGATCCGCAAACAGTTTGTGCCGGTACCCGATACTGTGACGGCCTTTCTGGAAGCGGTACCCTACCGTGAAGGTGAATTGATACCGACTCTGGTAGCGTTTTTAAAATCCCGCCTGTCTTACACTCTGGCCAATCAGCTGGAACATGAAATGTCTAAAAGCATTCATGCGGACTTTGATACTAAAATACCGGAACATCTGAAAATGAATTTCAGGCTGATGGATAATAATGGCCAGGAACTGGATTCATCCCGGGACTTTCAGCAACTAAAACAGCAGTGGTCTGATAAAGCCATGGCACAGCTGGATGCTGTGGTGGAAGATTCTATAGAACGTCAGGGGATTAAGAGCTGGGATTTTGATAATCTGGATGAGCAAATGGAAATTGACCGTCACGGTCTGCTTATGACACTGTACCCGGCGTTACAGGATCAGCAGGACAGTGTAGCCATTAAATTGTTTGATCAGGTGGAAACTGCCCGGATCAACCATGCGCAGGGTCTCTGGCGATTGCTGTTTCTGGCCTTGCAGCCACAGCTAAAGGTGCTGCAGAAACAATTACCGGATATTAATAAGGCCTGTTTATTATTTACGGCTTTTGGCTCCTGTCAGGTGCTCAGACAGGATATTATACAGGCGTTGCTGGTTAATGCGCTGCAAAAGGTTCTGCAGCAGGGGAATATTGAGTCGATTACACAGCTGCACCAGGTTCGCAGCAAACAGCAGTTTAAACAATTGTTGTCTGTACTGCAGTCGGAGCTGGAGACTGAAGACGGTACTGAACTTATGGGTACTGTGCTCAATATCCTGCAGGAGGCTCAGAAACTGTCTAAAACCCTGAAGGGCAATATACCGTTTAATCTGGTTAAAACCATAGCCGATATTAAAGCCCAGCAAAAGCAGCTGGTTTATCCCGGCTTTGTGGCAAGGACGCCAATGCAGTGGCTTAAACGGCTGCCAAGATATTTTAAGGGGATGCAATTGCGTCTGGAAAAAGCCCGCAATGATTATCGTCGAGACGCTCTGAATCAGGCTCAGATCATGCCTTTATGGGAAAACTATCAGAATCGTATTGAGCAGTTACAAGATCAGCTAAAAACCGATAAGAACAGTCCAACTGAACTGTTTTTTGCCTGGCCGGAATTAATGGAATTTCGCTGGTTAATTGAAGAGTTGAGAATATCTCTTTTTGCTCAGGAGCTTAAAACCTGCCAGCCGGTTTCAGTGAAACGGCTGGAGAAAAGGTGGCAACAGATAGCCTGAATGATTTAAATTGTTGTGAACGTATTCGTTTTAGTGACTGACGGCCTTTTTGGCCAGTTTAAAGCAGTCATCCTGCCAGATGCACTCAGGCTGATCACAATAACTATTCACCGCAGAAGCAAAACAGTCAAAGTTGCCCTCGGTAGTCTGGATTTTTCTAACCAGAGTGATCTTATTGTATTTACTGGATGGAATACCTTTCTGTTTGGCGATTTTACGAATGTCCTGCATTTTCATATTAAAATTCCCTGATTAACTTACATGTAAAGAGCTTGGGTTTAAAGATACTGTGTACTGTAGTCAAAAAAGATTAAAATACAATAAAAATATTAATTAAATTTTAAATTTGTCGTTTATTTAACATTTGTTCTTAGGTTGCATTCTTAAAAATTAAAAAATGAATGAAATACGTTTTCATGTGGCCATAAGTGCCCAGGAATATCTGCAGTATTACCAGGGAGTGGTTAATTCTATTCTGGTGACTACAGCGGAAGGCAAGGTGGTACAGCTACCGGCAGGTACTCTGCAGAAGTTTGTGGATCAGTCTGGTGTTAACGGCAGTTTCAGGGTGATTTATGATGATAATAACAAACTGGTGCGGGTGGAAAGAATTTCTAATTAAGACTATGCTTGCTGTAGACTGACTAATAATATAATGGAATAAAACGATGACAAAAGGTCCTGCAATTTCTAATGATCCCATGTATCAGCTTCTCAGAGAGGGGAAAATTGAGGAGTTTAATGCTAAAAAACAGTCTGGAGAATATTGTAATTTAAAAGGCTGTGATTTCCGCTCTCTGGATTTAAGAGGTATTGATGCCGTTGGGCTTGATTTCAGGGGGGCTTATTTCCGCCAGACGGATCTAAGAGGAGTTGATTTAAGAGGGTCACTTCTGGATGGCTGTAGTCTTAATGCGGCCAAAATTTCTGGAACCTATTTCCCCCTGAATATACCGGCTCAGGAGATACTGCTGTCTCTGGAACACGGCACCCGGTTAAGGGTAATTCATGAGAAAAAAGAACCGGAATAAGCCTTTTGCCAGTATAAGCCCTTAGCCAGTATAAGCCCTTAGCCAATATCTGTGTGGAGTTAATATTTTAACAGGCCCACTTCTGAGGGTTTTCCTGCTGCTGTTTGAGCAGTTGCTGGATAACGCCCATGCCATTGGCCAGTGTATTTTTATGTTCGGAAGGAGAATTTCTGAACATAATGCCAATACCCTTACCACTATTGTGAATGACAATTGCAGGGATCTGTATTGGGACTTCTGATAAAGAGGGCAGGTTCAGGGTGATTTCTATGTCTGAATAATGTGACAGAGACGCCACGGCCGTTTCTATAAACATACCGTCATGACTGATATTGGTTGCCTTACCTCTGAGCAGTCCAATTGCGGGATAGTTGATCACCAGATCCAGTTGTACCGGCTTTCTGCTGTTCCAACGTTTGTTCATAATGTTCCCCCTGTTCTTATTTTAGTTTTTAGTCGTTTTGCGTATGCTTTTGCATACTGTTTTCTGAATTAAAAATATCAGTGGAAAAAAAAGACATACTGGAGCAGAAATTGCATTCTGTCCAATATGTCCCTTTTAATTTCTTATAATAATTGTTTTTATTATTTGGCTTACCTCCACCAAATAAAGTTTTCCATTCCATGGAAAAAAAGATATCCGTTTGTTTTTTGATATCCCTGTGTTTTTCTTCCCTGACTCTCCTTTGTAATTGAGTCCTACTGCAGTATAACCTTATCCATCCATAGATTTTTATGCGTCCGTTTTACCTGTGTTGTGCTCTTCTCCGAGTCCATGGAGATTATTAATCCGTTTTTTATTATTATTGAGCTTCCTTTTTTATACCCGGCTCATACAGGTATTTTTCGGCTAATCCTTAAGCCCTGTCTATATTTGGTCCTCCCTGAATGCCATTCCGTCGGCAGTGTTCCGTCACCGTTAAGCTCTCTATAAAAGTTTGCTTTTAAGTTCGCCTAATTACTTCCATTTACAATCCGCAGATGTTCCATTACTGCGTTAGGACTAGTTTAAAAGAACTATGAGTTAAGGATAATTGGGTTGTTTACTGTAAGACTTGGGGATATCCCTATAGGAAATGAACTTTCCTGTGGAAACAAAGGCTTATGGGAGTTGATCTGGTTTTATTCCAGATATAATCTGATATAACCCCTGGTTTATGAGAACTATTTCTCATAAACTCAGCCGGGGAGGACGGGCTGAGTTACAGGGAATTAAAAATAAATGCGATTTAGGTTGAACGGTTATTGGCCTGAATAGTGACCTTAACCAGTTCGGCCACTGATCCGGCTTCCATTTTTTCCATCATGCGGGCACGGTGAACTTCTACTGTCTTGATGCTGACATTGAGTTCATGAGCAATAACCTTATTGGGTTTGCCTTCGGTTACCCTGAGCATAACTTCGTGTTCTCTGGGCGTCAGTGAGGCTATACGCCGGTCAATGGATTCGTTCTGTATCAGGGATTCCCGGGCTTCACTCTCCTGTTTCAGGCCGCGCTGTACGGCATCAAGGAGTAGCTGGTCATTAAACGGTTTTTCAATAAAATCAAAAGCCCCACGTTTTAAAGCCCTGACAGCCATGGGGACATCGCCGTGGCCAGTGATAAAAATCAGGGGCAGGCTGATGCCCCGTTCCTGCATTTCTTCCTGGGCTTCAAGACCGCTCATGCCGGGCATTCTGACGTCCATAACTATGCAGCCGGACTCATTATTATAATTATCCAGAAATTCATCGGCAGAATTAAAGGTTTTAACTTTTAAACCAATGGATTCAATTAACCAGGCGGTTGATTGGCGTACCGCTTCGTCATCATCCACAATAAAGACTAAAGCATCATCACTCATTATTATTATTTCCTAAATACTCTTTTGTAACGGGTTGTTCCGTAACCGGTTCTTCTGTAACAGGCAGTGTAAAACAGAATCGGGCACCACTGACAGGATTGTTTTCGGCATACAGTTTACCGTCATGAGCCTCGATAATGGAACTGCTGATTGATAACCCCATGCCCATACCGCTGGTTTTAGTGGTAAAGAAGGGGTTAAAAATCCGCTTGAGCTTATCTTCACTGATTCCATGACCGCTGTCAATAACACACAATTCAACTCGTTTTTTATCCGTTCTTCGGGTGACTACGGTAATTGCCGGCTGTTCATTCCCAGACATGGCCTCAATGCCGTTTTTGAGCAGATTAATAAGAACCTGTTCAATCTGAATAATGTCCGCCAGTACCGGCGGCAAATTGTCTTCCAGATCCAGGGTCAGATTAACCTTCTTGTTGCGTAACTGACTTTCCAGAAAGCCAGTGACTTCATTAACGATATGATTAATGTCCGTGTAGGTTTTATGCGACTCACCTTTACGGACAAAACTGCGTAGTCGGCGGATAATTCCGCCGGCCCTGTCAGCCTGTTGAGCCGTTAACTGCAGGGCATTAATAATGGCTTGTGGATCATGCTTATCCATTTTAAGCAGACGGATACAGCCCTGAACATAGGTATGAATGGCTGAAAGCGGCTGGTTCAGTTCATGAGCCAGGCCGGAAGCCATTTCACCCATGGTACTGAGGCGAGCCACATGGGCCAGTTCGGCCTGATGGGTCAGCGCCTGTTCCTGAGCGTGCTGACGTTCTTTTATCTCCAGTTCCAGGGACTCTTTGGACGCTTTAAGACGATTATTCAAATCCCGGGAAGAACGTAGATACATGATCAGGATGATCAGCAGAAACCCAATGACCAGAAAGCTAAGCCAGTACTGTAACCTTGTTGAAAAGGAAGAAGAGGGGAGGGACTCTGCTGTTTCCATTTCTCTGGACAGGGCAAATAATTCAGCAAGATCGTGGTATTTCTGTGCAAAAGTCCAGTGATACTGTTCTGTGAGGTAATCAGCATGATCATTTTTTTTATGACCAATCAGTATGGTAATGATCTGATTAACAATTTCATCATTAATAAACCAGGCTCGGGCAAAGGCCCATTCGGGTACCAGTACCGAGCTGTGCAGAAAGGGGGCATGCCAGCCTCTGCGGGGATGCACCAGACGTAAGGTTTCCAGAGTGGTTTGATCCAGTTGTTTTTCCAGCAGGCCGGATTTGGTGATCAGGGCATCAATTTTACCGGCTTTCAGCCAGGAAAGGGCCAGGTCAATACGTTCCAGAACCAGAAGATCCACATTTTCTCCAATATTCAGATCATGAATATTGAGAAATTTTTCCAGAAACAGCTCAGAGGTTGAGTATTCATTTTCCAGCAGGGCAATACGTTTACCCTGCAGATCGGAAATACGGGTGACTTCAGAATTATTGTTCAGGGTAAAAATGGATAAGGCTTCAGAACTGATGTATTCACCTTCAAATTTTTCTGTACGGGTCAGCAGACGTAATACATCGTGCTTTTTTTCCAGAATAAGGTAGTTGAATGCATCGGTAATAACAAAATCCAGTTCATCATTTTCCAGGGCATTGGCCAGGTGATTTGGAGGTAGAAATATCGTTTCAAAATGGAAGTCGGGATGTTTGTTGAGTTTATCAATGGTCAGTTGCCAGGGCGAATCGTCTAACTGATGCTGATGGGTGGCATGCAGGGTCAGGATCCCAATAGTAAAGCTCTGTTTCTGGGGTGCCGACCAGGCTGATCTGGTCGGATAAAATAAGCACAACAGGGTTAATAATAAAAATGCAGACAAAGATGTGAAATACGGCTGCTTTTTTAACGGCATGCGTAGCAAAAATAGTCCTTTTACCCGAATAGTAAAAATTTAGATTAATTTAGGGTTAATAACATAGCGTTTTATGGGGAAAAGGTAAAGCTCCCTCCCTGAACCCGTTATATTGAACAGGAGGAAGCCCGTTTTTGAAGTTAAAATGGCAATATCAGGAACTGGAATCTTCCAGTGCAGGTGCTTCACTACCCTTAAGAATTTCCACCAGTTTATTGGATAATTCCCGGGGTTCAAATTTGGCTACATAGGCATCGGCACCGACGCCATGACCCAAAGACATATTGGCTTCTGCAGACAGAGAAGAATGCATAATCACAGGAATACCCTCAAAACGCGGATCATTTTTAATATGTTTGGTTAATACATAACCGTCCATTTCCGGCATTTCGACATCAGTCAGAATAGCCTGAATATAATCCGACACCGGTAAGCCGGTAGTTTCTGCTCGGGAGGCAATTTCCTTGAGTTTGGTCCAGGCTTCTGCACCATTCATAGCACTGACATGGGCAACACCCATATGATCCAGGGTGCGTTCTATCTGGGAACGTGCAACGGAGGAGTCATCCGCAAATAAAATGGTATAACCCTGGCCTTCCAGACTGCTGACTTCTTCAAAATAGCTTTCTTCCTGGGCAAAGTGGGCGGTTTCTGCCAGTACTTTTTCCACATCCATAATCATGGCAATACGACCGTCCTGAAGTTCAGTAACCGCAGTAACCAGTCCGCCCAGCCGGTCTGACAT
>JALTKC010000519.1 GCA_027076245.1 Gammaproteobacteria bacterium | reverse complement strand
CGTTTTGGATCGTCAACCCAGGTCTGGTTACTCATAATGCCAAAGCTTTGACGACCATATTGTTCCATTACTTCTATACATTCATTATATTGCTTTTCTTTTGTTTGCATATTGTTTTGTTCTTATGTTCTTATGTTTTAATGTGTTGGGTGGAGTATAATTATTAAAATGAACTATACTTATTTTATTTTTTAAAATCTATATTCTGGCTCAATGAATGTTCAAAGATACCATTAATTTTATCCAGTCCGTTTATTCCGGCTCTGATTTTATTCCCCTGCATGAACCTAAATTTATCGGTAATGAAAAAAAATACCTGAATGATTGCATTGATTCAACATTTGTTTCTTCAATAGGAGCTTATGTTGAACAGTTTGAACGTAATATTGCTGCCTATACAGGCTGTCAGTTTGCTGTTGCTACGGTGAATGGTACATCTGCTCTGCATCTTGCTTTAATGGTTGCAGGTGTTATGCCGGGTGATGAGGTGATTACACAGCCGCTGACTTTTGTGGCGACCTGTAATGCTATCAGTTACTGCGGTGCCCAACCGGTGTTTGTTGATGTCGATAAAGGTACTTTGGGGCTGAGTGCTGACTCACTTGAGCAATTTCTCAAAGAAAACACTTATGTTAATGATAAAACCTGTATTAACAAACATACCGGGCACACAGTCAGAGCCTGTGTGCCAATGCATACTTTTGGTCATCCCTGTGAAATGGAACGTATTCAGTCCCTCTGTACAAGCTATCATGTTCATCTGATAGAAGATGCTGCAGAGGCACTTGGCAGTCGATATCAGAATTTACATACCGGCATGTTTGGAGATACAGGGGTACTCAGCTTTAATGGTAATAAAATTATTACCTCGGGAGGTGGTGGCTGTTTGCTGACAAATAATAAACAACTGGCTGATAAAGCCCGTCACCTGAGCACAACAGCCAAAGTATCCCACCAATGGGCTTTTTCCCATGATGAAACGGGCTGGAATTACCGTATGCCCAATTTAAATGCGGCACTATTGGTGGCACAACTTGAAAATCTAGATCGCTTTCTTCAGGACAAACGTGAACTGGCGGAGTGTTATCAGGGCTTTTTTTCAGGAAAAGATGAAGTCTTTGTAACAGAGCCAAAGCAATGTCAGTCCAATTACTGGCTCAATGCCCTTATTTTTCCAGATAAGGCATTACGGGATATTTTTCTGAATGAAACCAATAGTCATGGGGTAATGACCCGTCCAGCCTGGGAGTTAATGAATAAACAGCCAATGTATAAACATTGTTTCTGTATGGATCTGACGAATGCACAATGGCTGGCGGATCGACTGGTCAACATTCCAAGCAGTGTGAGGTTATAAATGGAAGATATTATTTTAATCGGTGGGGGAGGCCACTGTCGTTCGGTAATTGATGTTATTGAGCAGGAGCAGAATTTTAAGATTGTCGGTATTGTAGATAAACAGGAACTGACAGGAACCCGGGTTCTTGGTTATCCGGTAATTGCGACAGATGATGACTTACCCGAATTGGTAAAAACGGTCACCCATGCCTGCATTACTGTGGGTCAGGTCGGCAGGCCGGATTTAAGAATAAAGCTGTTTGAACAGGCGCGGGACTGTGGCTTTAATTTGCCGGTTATTGTTTCTCCCAGAGCCTATGTATCAGAACATAGTGAGATAAAGTCCGGAACAGTGGTGATGCACGATGTACTCATAAATGCTAATGTCAGCATTGGAGAAAATTGTATTATTAATTCCAAAGCACTGATTGAACATGACTGTATTATTGGTGCGCATTCTCATATTTCGACCAGAGTGGTTATTAACGGCGGTGTTACCATTGCAGAGCGTAGTTTTATTGGCAGTGGAGCCATTGTAATTGAACAACTCAGGTTAAACCCCGACTGTTTTATTAAGGCAGGCTCTTTAGTAAAATCGACTTAAAATGACTGAAAATTATCATTATAGTCTTTATGAGCTTGCTTAAAATCATCCATCTGGCCTATATCCATCCAGTAATCGGTTAAGGGAAAGCTGCCGACGGGCTGCTTGTCTGTTAATAACTGCTCAATCAGTTGCGTCATATCAAAATACTGGTTTTCTGGTATCTGATCCAGTACTTCAGGGCTGAGTACATAAATACCGGCATTGATATTATAAAAAAGAATGGGCTTTTCTTTTAAACGGGTAATTTGATGTTCATGATGTTCAACAACCCCATAGGGGATCTGATGCTGATATTCACGTGTACATAAAGTTAATATATTATTTTTCTGTTGATGGAATTCTATCAGTCTGACCAGATCAACTTTGGTTAAAATATCACCATTCATAACAATAAAAGGCTGGTTGGGCTTTTCCTGCAGCAAACTGAGTGCTCCGGCTGTTCCAAGGCGTTTTTCCTCTTCTATATACTGGATCTGAGCGTCAAATTGTTGACCATCCTGAAAATAATTCTTGATTTTATCTCCATGATAATTAATACAGAATGTAAAGTGATGAAAGCCCTGCCGGGTGATATTCTGAATGATGGTTTCCAGAATAGGTTTGTCTCCCACTTTAAGTAAGGGTTTTGGCTGATGTTCAGTTAAAGGGTGCAGGCGGCTTCCCAGACCTCCGGCCATAATAACCACCGGATTTTCACGATCAGGTTCCCTGGGCAGTTCCAGTTGTACCAGTTTAACGACACAGCCATTGGCATCCAGTACAGGTAAATTTCGCAAGGCCTGTTTTTGCATACTGCGTTGCCAGGAGGAGGGGGATTCATGAATAAGGCCGGTAACCGGATTGGTATTCATACACTGACTGACAGGGGAATCAAGGGACAGACCTTTTAGCAGGGCCCTGCGTATATCACCATCGGTCACCGTTCCAAGAAGATGATTGTCCCCTGTGACGACAAGAGCAATTTGTTTAACGCCCTGATCAATCACCTGCATGACTTCCAGCAGACTGTTTTTATCGGATACCGCTATTTTTTTCCAGTCATTCATATTCTTTTCTTCCCATCCAACCAAGTTTTGCTGTGTAATAGGCCAATGCTATCTGCCAGTCAACAGGTTCGTCAATATCATGGCTCATAATCTTATCCATTAATAAAGCAGATTTGTTTTCAGGATAAAAGCTTCCGGTTTTCAATAAGGACTGAGTTTTTATCAGATATAAAGCTCCATTAGGCGTTACTAATGCAGTATTGTTCTGCCTGCATGTTTGTGTCGGTGCATCAGATAAAGGTTTAATCGTGTTGTGTTGCTGAGTAAATAAGGTAGTCAGATCTCTGTCCAGAGTCTGACAGCCGATAACCGCCTCAACATTGCTGTTATCCATTATTTCTACGGCCTCGTTAATGACCTCGGGTGAACGAAAGGGTGATGTAGGTTGCAGCCACATAAGACGTTCAGGGTAATAACCATACTCCGTTTTAAACCAGCTCAGGGCATGGCTGGCAGCAGCAAAGGCACTACTCATGTCTTTGGCATGTTCTGCAGGCCGGATAAAAGGCACTGTTAGCCCGTATTGTTTACCAATGGCCGCGTATTTTTCTGAGTCCGTTGATAATATTAACATTGAATCGCTGACTGCAGCCAGTTCAGCCGCTCTGGCACTCCAGCATAGCAAGGGTAATTCCCCCAGTTTTTTTATGTTTTTATCTGTAATGCCCCTGGAGCCACTTCGGGCAGGAATAACCATGAGGGTTTTTACCTGTCCGGAAGAATGAATCCGAAGACTGTCTGTTGTTAGAGCTTTACTCATACTTAACCAATTATCATAGTAGTGGCGAAGTTCTGGCTGATTTAATTAGGATTATAGTTCAAAATATTATGGATGAATTCTTTTGTACTCTTTTTTGTACTTTTTTAGCTGACTTTTTATTTCATTAACCCTTACAGTTTCTCATTTTTAGGTGAACTATTACAGGCAATGCGTTAATATTCAATATTCTGACAGGCTTAAATTTAACAGATAAAGGTAAATAAAGCATGAAAGCACTGGTAACCGGCGGGGCCGGTTTTATAGGCAGTCATTTAACAGAGATGCTTCTGGAACAGGGGCATGATGTTATTGCTGTAGATAACCTGGCGACAGGCAGGGTAGAAAATTTTAAGTCTTTTAAAGACAACCCCAGGTTTAAATTTGTTGAAAGTGATATACGTAATAAAGATGAAATAGAACCTCATTTTTCTAATATCGATTGGGTATTTCACCTGGCGGGTCTGGCTGATATTGTTCCTTCCATTGAACGCCCTGACGCTTATTACACGACTAATGTTCAGGGAACATTTAATATTGTTGAGTGCTGCAGACAAAATCAGGTCAAAAAGCTAGTCTATGCCGCTTCATCATCCAGTTATGGCCTTGCAGAACAAATCCCTACACCTGAAACTGCGCCTGTCCGGCCTGAGTATCCCTATGCGCTGACTAAATATATGGGAGAAGAACTGGTTCTGCATTGGGGTAAAGTGTATCAGTTACCGGTTATTTCCTTAAGGATGTTTAATGTTTATGGGCCGCGTTCCAGAACTACTGGAGCTTATGGCGCCGTTTTTGGCGTTTTTCTGGCACAGAAATTGAATAAAAAACCCTATACGGTTGTTGGTGACGGAAAACAGAGCCGTGATTTTACTTATGTTACCGATGTGGCTGATGCTTTTATTCGGGCAGCCGAGTCAGATGTTAAAAATGAAGCCATGAATATCGGTAGCGGAGGACATTACAGTATCAACTATCTGGTTGAATTATTGGGTGGGGAAGTGACTTATTTGCCAAAACGCCCGGGAGAGCCGGATATTACTTTTGCCGATGTCAGTAAAATAGAAAAACTATTGCACTGGAAAGCAGCCGTTCCCTTTGAGGAGGGCGTTAAAAAAATGCTGGCATGTATTGATGACTGGCGTGAAGCACCATTATGGGATAAAGAAAAAATTGCTGAAGCAACCAGCAGCTGGTTTAAACATCTGGGTTCAGAAGAAGGATAAGATACTTGGGGATACAACACAAAGGACGTTCTCTGACAGACAGAGCATCTCAATTGCAAAACCTGATAGAGACGATTGAATTTACCGATGACCAGCATCAGTCAGCAGATTTACACCAATGCCATGATCAGGTCGTTAATTTAATCCGCTCTGCACGGCAACGGGGGGCCAGTGTTTATCTTATAGGCAATGGCGGCAGTGCAGCCATTGTCAGCCATGCCAAAACGGATTTGCTGAATGTAGCCGGCGTTAAGGCAGTTACGTTACTTGAACCAGCCATACTAACCTGTCTTTCAAATGATTACGGTTATGAAAATGGCTTTTCAAGACAGATAGAAGTTCTGGCCAATCCTGATGATATTCTGATTGCAGTCAGCAGTTCAGGACAGTCAGAAAACATACTGAACGCAGCCCGTGTCATGTTGGAGAAAGAGGCTCATGTCATTACTCTAACCGGATTTGACAGGGATAATCCACTAAGAAAAACGGGGCAGTATAATTATTGGATAAACTCAGATAATTACACGCTGGTTGAAATAGCTCATCTGTTTGTCCTTCATCACCTGGCGGATTGTTTATCAGACAAGGAGCAGAAATAATCATGTCAGAACTTGAAAAAATTCTGTCATTAAACGATCTGGAAAAAATCATATCATCTCTTAAAGAAGATGGTAAGAAAATCGTTTTGTGCCATGGTACATTTGATTTAATGCATGTTGGGCATATCAAGCATATTCAATATGCCAAAAAACTTGGAGATGTCCTTGTTGTTACCATCACGGCCGACGAGTTCGTCAATAAAGGCCCAGGGCGTCCTGTCTTTAACCAGTCGTTACGTTCAGAAAATATTGCCGCACTGGGATGTGTTGATTATGTCGCAATTAATCATGAAGTCACATCAGTCAATGTCATTGAGCAGCTTAAACCGGATGTTTATGTCAAGGGAAGTGAATATAAAAAAACAGAAGATGATGTTACGGGAAACATCGATGCTGAAAAAAACACCGTAGAAAAATACGGCGGTCATATAGAATTTACGGATGAACCCACTTTTAGTTCAAGTAAATTACTAAATGAATACTTTGATGTATTCTCATCAAGCACAAAGGTATTCCTTGATAATATAAAGCAGTTTTATGACAGTAAAAGTATTCATCAGGAAATTGACCGATTAAAAAAACTTAAAGTGGCTGTTATTGGTGATGCTATTCTGGATGAGTATCACTATGTTACGGTATTGGGGCAGACCGGTAAAGGTAATATCCCGGCAGTACGGTATAATAGTGAAGAGCGTTTTGCCGGAGGTTCTCTGGCCGTTGTTAACCATATTGCAGGTTTTGTTGAGCAGGTTAGCTTAATTACGGCAATCGGTGATAATCAGAAAGAAGAAAGTTTTATAAGAGACAGGCTGAAAGAAAATGTCGATCCCGTTCTTTTTTATTTTAAAAATGCACCCACAATAACCAAACGCCGGTATGTGGATGATGAAATGAATAAGTTCTTTGAAGTTTACCTGGCGGATAGCCAACCAATGGATGAGGAACTGGAAGCACGTATGATTAACTGGATTCAGGACAATTTCAGTAAATACGATCTGATCGTCGTGCCTGATTTCGGTAATGGACTGATTACTCAGAATATGGTTAATACGATTTCAGAACATGCAAGGTTCCTGGCTGTTAATACTCAGATCAACAGTGGTAACCGGGGTTATCATGTTATTAATCGGTATCCACGTGCGGATTTTATTTCCCTTAATGAACCTGAAATAAGAATGGCTGCTCATGATGAACACAGTCCGATACTGGATGTTGCAGCTAATGTATCCAAAAAATTGTCGGCAAAGTACACTGCTGTGACCAGGGGTGTTAAAGGTGTGTTATTGCTTGACCCCAAACAGGATAGCAGCTTTGAAGTACCTGCTATATCAACCAAAGTTGTGGACAGAATTGGTGCAGGAGATGCTTTTTTAAGTTTATCTTCCCTGTGTCTGGCTAATGGCAGTGATATAAAAATTGCAGCACTTATTGGAAGTATTGCTGCGGCACTGGATGTGCAGATTGTCTGTAACCGTGAGTCTGTTGACCCGGTAGCCGTTAAAAAATATGCAACAACATTGCTTAAATAATAACGAATGATTATTGGGATTGATTTTGATAATACACTGATAAATTATGAGGGCTTATTTTACAGGGCGGCACACAAGAAAAACTGGCTGGATTCGTCCTGTCAAACCAGAGCATGTATAAAACAGCGGCTTATTAAAGAAGATGGTAATGATTTACGGTGGCAGTACCTGCAAAAGGAGGTGTATTCAAGGCTTATAGAAGAAGCTGAGCCTTTTCACGGTGTACTGGAGTTTATTAGAAACAAACTGGATTCAGGGGACAAAATTTATATTGTCAGTCATAAAACCCGATTTTCAAATCTGGATGGAAAAACTGACCTTATTCAACCGGCCTTAAAATGGCTGATAAAAAACAAAATAATAGCAGGTTCATCCAGTATTGATCATAATCAGATATTATTGGATCGTAATAATATTTTTTTCTGTGAAACCCGTTCTGAGAAAATAGATACTATACGAAATTTGGCCTGTGATGTATTTATTGATGATTTACCGCAAGTTTTAAATGATCCCGATTTTCCTGAAGGTGTTTTAAAAATTCTGTTTGGTAATAATATATCGGATAATAACAATAAAACCGACTGTTTAATTCTGGAGGTGCCGTCATGGCAGGCCATTAATGTTATTAGTCAGCTGAAGAAATGCTATAGCAATGAGTTTATCTGTGAACTTTATAAAACTATAAATTATGTGCCTGAGCATTATAAGGTATGCAATGAAGGTGGTAATCATAATGCCTTTATAATTTCTTCAGGTAATGAGACGTTATTTATAAAAGTGGCCGAGCCTGAAAAATCAGCCCAGTTGAAAAAAGAATATGAAGCTTTGCATTTTTTGCATGAAAGGGGAATAAAGAATATACCGGAAACTCGTCACTTCTCTGAAAAGCAGGGGTTTTTAGTTCAGGCAGCTATTTCAGGTAAAAAAATTAACAGCGTTAATCAGGTATCCATTTTAGAAGTTATAGGTTTTATACAAAAACTGGATTCGGTTCGTGATACGTTCAGGCCCGCTTCCCAGAGCAGAAAAAAACTTAAAGATTATCCCAGGGCCCTGGAATTAAGACTGGACAGGATTTTTTCCGGCATAGAGACCATGCATAAACACCATCCTGAGTTGATGATGATAAAAAACTTAATTGAAGATAAGTTGTTGCCTTTAAAACAGATTGTTGAAAAACATTATAATAAATTACTCCATAGATTTAAGCTGAATGAAAATTATATTTTCAGTGAACACGAGCGTATATTAAACCCTTCCGATTTTGGTTTTCATAATGCTTTGCTTGATAATAATAACAGGATAGTTTTTCTGGATTTTGAGTATTTCGGATGGGACGACAAAATTAAAATGGTCAGTGATTTTATCCATCATCCAGGACATTCTTTGACAGCTGAACAACAAGTTTTTTTTATAAGGCAGCTAAAAAAAACAGGATTTTTAACCCCTGAATTACTCAACCGCTTACGAACCGTTATCGACTTGATTGGACTGGAGTGGGTGTTAATTATCCTGAATGTGGCACAGGTAGATAAACTAAAACAAAAGAAATCAGCCTTTTCTGAATTAAGTGTAAGTGAGTTAATAACCAGACAGTATAATAAAGCATCAGATTTATTAGATCAGTATGCAACCCATTACAGCAATAATAGGGAGTGTATTACTCTGGGGTTAAACTGGAATGAGATTACGAGATAAGAGATGAACAGTTATAATGAATCAGTTGAATTAGCTGAACTACAGAAAACGGCTAATCAAATAAGAGCTAACATGGTGGAAACTTCGCAACGATGTCATGTGCCTCATCTTGGCTCCTGTCTCTCCTGTGTGGATATACTGGTTGGACTATACTGGAAAGTCATGAATATTGATCCGCTTTACCCCAAAAAAGCTGAAAATGATACCTTTATTCTGAGTAAGGGACATGGTGCACATGCCCTGTTTACCGTCCTTGCTTACAGAGGTTATTATAAAAAAGAGCTGTTAAATGATTATGGCAAGACAGGTAGCCCGTTTGGAGAACATCCTTCCCCCGATTGTGTTCCCGGAGTAGAAATTGCTACAGGTTCTCTGGGGCATGGTCTCTCATTTGCTCTGGGACAAGCCCTGGCCGCCAGAATACAAAAAATTAACAAGAAGTTTTTTGTATTATTAGGTGATGGTGAAATCAATGAGGGTTCTGTCTGGGAGGCGGCTTTGTTTGCTGCCGCCAATAAACTGGATAATGTGGTTGCCGTTGTTGATTTTAATAAATGGCAGGCTACTGGAAGAAGTTGTGAGGTTATGGCACTACAGCCTCTGGCAGATAAATGGGCAGCATTTGGATGGGAGGCTGTTGAAATTAACGGGCACGATATGCAGGAAGTCGTTAATGCGTTAAAACCATCGGTTTCAGGCAGGCCAAAAATTGTGATAGCCAATACCATAAAGGCCAAAGGGGTTTCCTTTATGGAAGATGACAATAACTGGCATTATCGTATTCCTTCTCCTGAGGAAGTCATTTTAGCAAAACAGGAATTATTATAAGCATTGAATATAATGAGAGAAATTAAATGAGAAACCAGTTTGCTGAGACCATGACATTACTGGCTCAGGAAAATCCAGACATTGTTTTATTAAGTGGTGATATTGGCAATCGCCTGTTTGATAACTATAAAAAAGCCGCATCTGAGCGTTTTTTTAATTGCGGTATAGCAGAAGCCAATATGGTGACCATGGCGGCCGGGCTGGCGCATTCCGGTATGCGACCGGTGGCCTATACGATAACCCCTTTTATAACCACACGCTGTCTTGAACAGATAAAGGTGGATGTCTGTTATCATAATTTACCCGTTGTGCTGGTCGGGACAGGTTCCGGCCTGTCTTATGCTGAACTGGGTGCAACCCATCATTCCTGTGAAGACATTGCCATTATGCGTGCTATGCCGAACATGACGGTAATCTGTGCGGCAGATAGAAATGAAGTGCGTCTGGCACTGGAACAGGCTGTAAAACTGGGCAGTCCTGTTTATTTACGAATAGGAAAAAAGAATGAGCCGGATATACATTCCTCAGCAGTACCTTTTAAAATTGGCGAATCCATTAAGGTCAGATCCGGGCATGACATCTGTCTGCTTGCTACGGGGAATATGGTTGCTGTGG
>JALTKC010000518.1 GCA_027076245.1 Gammaproteobacteria bacterium | reverse complement strand
GGTGATGACGGCTGGCGTTATGCGGTCGGTTTAACCGGTATAATCGCCCTGACTTATGCGGTTATTTATTTTTTCAGTGTATCCGATACACCTAAAGGTTCCACCTATTTTAAACCCAAGCGTATGGGGGCTATGGAAGTTACGTCCAAAGGCGATCTGTATTTTTATATTCTGATGTCAGTTCCTCTGTATGCGACTTTAACTCTGTTAACCTGGAAACTGTCACCTGCCGGTGTCAGTCTGCTGGGTACTGCGACAGCGGATATTATTTATCTGAGCATCTGGACTCTGTTTGCCTTTAATGTCTATAAAATTTTTCATATCAATAATGAGCATTTAAAGGAGCCGGTGCCGGAAATACACCGTTATAAGTTTAAGCAGGTGGCTATTCTGGATCTGGCCTATATGGTGACCTTTGGCTCCGAATTGGCGGTTGTGTCCATGCTGCCTCTGTTCTTTTATGAAACCTTCCATGAAAGTCATGGCATAACGGCAGTCATGGCGGGTCTGCTGGCTTCTGGTTTTGCCTTTATGAATCTGGTGGCACGTCCCGGAGGTGGTTTAATCAGTGATAAGTTTGGCCGCAAGCGTTCTCTGACTATCTTTTTGCTGGGTCTGGTGGGCGGTTATTTTATTATGAGTCAGATTGAATCCAGCTGGTCTCTGGTACTGGCAGTCGCTGTTACCATGATTTGCTCTTTCTTTGTGCAGGCTGGTGAAGGGGCTGTATTTGCGATGGTGCCTTTAATCAAGCGACGTATGACCGGGCAGATTGCCGGTATGGTAGGTGCTTATGGTAATGTGGGTGCGGTGTTATTCCTGACTGTGTTATCCTTTGTATCACCACAGATATTTTTTATTACCATTGCCTGTGCGGCTTTATTTGTACTGATTGCAGTTCAGTTTATTGAGGAGCCTAAGGGGCATATGGCTGAGGTTCTGCCGGATGGGACAGTAGAGATGATTGAGGTTGATTAAAGAAATCCAGTAATATTCAAAACCGTACCGGGCAATAGCTTGTAGGTTTAGGAAGACGCCGTGAATCCGTCCATGGAGGCTTTTCGGCAGCGTCCCTGCTGCCGAAACTTCCTAAAGGCAGAACCACTGTCAGGTACTATGTGCAAAAATTGAAGAAAATTCTTTAATCAATAAACTTTGTTGAGAGATGATGGAAAAAAAACTCGCCATTAGTATTGGCTATTACAGTGACAAAGGCATTAAGTCTGATAACGATGATTTTGTGTCCAGTAAAATTCCTGATAATCAGGATTTGCGCACTAAAGGGATTGTGGTGGCTATTGCTGATGGAATGAGTTCCAGTGAGGCGGGTAAGGAGGCCAGTCGGGCCTGTGTGAACGGGTTTATTAACGACTATTACAGTACACCGGCATCCTGGTCGGTTAAAAATGCGGCGCAGAAGATTATGTCGGCGCTTAATAACTGGCTGTATAGTCGTGGTCATACGGACTATCAAAGTGCTAAGGGGATGGTGACTACGCTGACCATTCTGATCCTTAAGTCCACTACGGCGCATATTTTTCATGTGGGTGATTCACGGATTTACCGTTTACGGGACACAGAGCTGGAGCAGTTGACCCGGGATCATCGGGTGCAGGTGTCTGATGAGCGCAGTTATCTGAACCGGGCTATGGGAATCGATCTGCATCTGGATATTGATTATCGTAAAGTGCCCCTGGAACCTGGGGATGTGTTTATGTTATCCACCGATGGTGTGCATGATTTCCTGTCTGACAGAAAAATCCGGTCAATGCTTAAGGGAATTGACTATGACAATATTGATACTGAAACCTTAAACCAGCACTGTGCTGATATTGCACAACAGGCTCTGGATAATCAGTGTAACGATAATATCAGCCTGCAGCTTCTTAAAATTGAGAGTCTGCCGCTTCCGGAAGAGGAAGAAGTGCTGATGAAGGCTCATGAACTGCCCTTCCCTCCACCACTGGAAGCCGGTATGGTTATGGACGGTTATCAGATCATCCGAGAGCTGCATGCCAGTAAACGCACGCAGATTTATGCTGCCCGAAATCAGGAGACCGATGAACGGGTTATTTTAAAAACCCCCTCAGTCAATTATGAAGACGATGCGGCGTTTATTGAGCAGTTTCTGCATGAGGAATGGGCCGGTAAACGCATTCAGTCACCTTATGTGCTGAAAGTACTTACACCAAAACAGAAACCGAGGATGCTGTATTATGTCACCGAATATCTTGACGGTATTACCTTAAGGGAGTGGATGCAGCAAAATCCACTGCCCTCAGTTGAAACGGTTATTCCTGTTGTTGAGCAGATTACCAAAGGTTTGCGGGCCTTTCATCGGCTGGAGATGATCCACCAGGATTTAAAGCCTGAAAATATTATGATCAGTGCTGACGGACACGTTAAGATTATTGATTTTGGTTCAGTAAAAATAGCCGGGATACAGGAACTGAAAAAGAATACTGACGATGAAGAAAATATTCTGGGTACCGTTAATTACAGTGCCCCTGAGTTTTACCTGGGTCAGTCCGGCGGTGAGCGCAGTGATCTGTATTCACTGGCTGTTATTACCTATGAAATGCTTAACAACCGTCTTCCCTTTGGCAAGGATATGCCGGAAAAGGCGGATTACCGG
>JALTKC010000517.1 GCA_027076245.1 Gammaproteobacteria bacterium | reverse complement strand
TGGCTGTCATGATTCCTTGATACATTACCCAAAATACCAGAAGCGACTTCTGGAAGGGTCATTTCTTGATAATCCAGATAACATAAGCGCATATCACCAACAGCACTGTATTCACAACGGCCTGAGTTTACATTATATTTCAGGGCAACTCCGGCAGCGCCTTTAGTGCCCGTCAGACTTTTCGCCACCCAGTCAAGCATTTTACAGGCAGACAGTTTAAACACATCACTGCGTACCGGTTGCACCCTGGCGATGATATCTCTGGCTGCCTGACCATGACCGGTTGCATCAAGGTGTAAACAGGCCAGCTGGTTTTTACCTGTCTGTAACTGAATATCGTCCCCATTAACCACATTGTCATGCCAGGCTCTTTCAAATGTTCCCAGCTGGTAGTGCGTCGGACGCTCTTCAGGGTGCAAATAAAATCTTGCCCATATCGCCACTCCATGCCAGGACTTACTGCTTTTTTCTTTTTCCAGCGTCCTGCTGTACACATCATATTCATCAGCCAGACGTTTTATCGAACCCAGCCCTTTGCCCATAGTACGTGAGGTGGTATAACCATCCTGCAGAGCCTGCTCTATATCCGCAATACCCGGGCCGTAATCCATAGCAAAAATATCCAGGGTAACCGGGGGAGCATTTTTATTTCTGGTATCTCCCGCCGGAGCATTGCACCAGAGCTGTACCATGCCGGTTTTTCCGGAATACTTTATCTGATTGGAGAGCATCTCACTGGCTACAATCTGCATATTCTCCATTCTGACTGAATCAAAACCCAGCTTTCTTGCCAGGGTTTTCAGGCGGACTTTAAACAGCACCAGGGCACTGTTATCCTTAACCACCTGTTGGATCACCAGTTTCATATTTTTAACCTGCGCCTGATACGGATTGCTGGGCATTATCAAGTTCTCTGTCTGTCACCACCTGACCACGGCCCCGTTCCTTGGCTGCGTATAAAGCCTGATCAGCCCGGGCTATCAGGGACTCCACACCGTCCTCTGCTGTCAGCTGGGCTATGCCGATACTGACCTTACCATCCATAGCCGCCAGTATTTTTTCTGCGGAACGACGGGCAATAAGCGCTTCTGCAAAAAAGATAATGGCAAATTCATCACCGCCCATACGGCAGACATGATCCACGTCTTTACGGGTGTACTGCTGCATAAAATGCGCCATATTTTTTAATACTTCATCACCGGCCTGATGCCCCAGGGTGTCATTCACTTCCTTGAAATAATCCAGATCCAGTAAAATTAATGACAGCAGCCCCCCCTGTCTCTGGCAATATTTAACGGCTTCCTCAAGACGCCGGTCATAGGCCCCCCGGTTATAAATCTGAGTCAGGCTGTCAATTTCGGCCGCACGGATACTCTCCTGTAACTGGCTGCGCTTTTTATCCAGTTTTTCTTCCAGCTCTGCTAGTTCCGCTTTAGCTCGTTGCTGAGCCATGGCCATTTCTTTTTTGATATGTTCATTATGCAGGCGTAATAATTCCGGATCACTGACTTCACTTTTAGCTCGCAGGGTTTCAGTTATGTTTACGATCTGTTCAGGTGAAGGGGGTTCATTTAAGACGGTTAATAATTCAGAAAAGTGTAACTGCTCTTCTTCTGAAGCATAAGCATCGATAAAGAGACGGTTATGATGCAGTCTGAGCTGCAGTCTCACATGACGGCTGTCATCAGACGCATCTTTCTGTTCCAGTTGAGACAGAAAACCTGGCAAACAGGCCGCCCCGGTGAACTGACTGATCCCGAACAACTCCAGAGCCTGCATTACAAACTGAGCAAAGCGCTGCTTGTCCGGTTCAGCCAGTACAGGTATTTTTAATAGAACAGCAGGTTCTGAAGATGTATCTGTCATGTAAGCTATCGTTGTAATAGTGCGGTTATAATATTGTTATTATGCGATATTGCGATCATCCATGAGTTATTTTTATGTACTGATATTCCGAATATGTTGTCAGCAACACATATCCAGAAAATACCATTAATTAGTGTGCATCCATTTATTGATGCACATATTGATGCACACTCTTTTATGTATAGCCTATATTTTCATAATTTCCAGCCTATAATGACCAATCCCATAATCGTAAATAAATCATTAACATCACCTGGAATAAGGATGACAATAAGCACCCAACAGTCACAGGCCAGGCAATTACGACGCTTAATGCTGCCCGTTGTTGCCACTCAGTTCAGCCAGATGGCTATGGGGGTTGTCGATACTCTGATGTCCGGTCATGCCAGTGCTGCCGACCTGGCAGGCGTTGCTGTAGGTTCCAGTCTCTGGATCCCCTTAATACTGTTTTTTGCCGGTATTCTTAATGCCATTACGCCAACGGTTGCCCACTTCTGGGGTGAACAGAAACCGGAGAACACCGGCCATAGCATTCGTCAGTCATTCTGGATCGGCCTCACTCTCAGTCTGCTCGGTTTTATTCTGCTTTACAGCAGTTATGAGTTATTTCTTTTTATGCAGGTTGATGAAAACATACTACCCATTGCCAAGCGCTATCTGCAGGCTATTGCCTGGGGCATGCCAGCCATTGCCGGATTTTTAATTCTGCGTTATCTTAACGAAGGCATGGCCAATATTCTCCCCGTTATGCTGACCGGCCTGTTCGGACTGCTGTGCAAT
>JALTKC010000516.1 GCA_027076245.1 Gammaproteobacteria bacterium | reverse complement strand
CCTGGATGGATGCTACGATTGATTTTAAACTGCCCTGGAAAAATGAGCAGCAACCGCTTAAATCTATTGAGGGAGAAATTATTGTGCACCTGCCACTTTCCAAACACAGTACCAGTTTTACAGACTTAAATATCGGTGCGGTCTGGGAAGATGTCGGGGTTAAACTGAAAATGGTTCGTTTAGGTAATACCGTAATGGGTCTTGAAGTATCTGGCCGCAGAGACAGGCTGCTGAATATTATCCTGCTGGATAAAGATAATAAGCGGATTTCTACGGCAGCGATTGATTATGGCTTTGCTGCCCAGGCTAACAGGGATTCTGATAAGAACCATTATAAAATTTTACTTAATTATCAGGGAAGACCGGTAAAAGCGCTGTTAACGGTATCGGAAGGGCAGAAGTTACGGCATTATCCGTTTAAACTTGAGCTTAAATAACCCTCTCCCGCCGGGAAAAGGATACACATAGATTACACTGTAGGGTAAACTATTCAAAACACAGGAAAACTTTTGAATAATACGATACCTTATCTCATTATAGCCGCAGTATTTATCAGCTACTTTGCCTTTCATTCGCTGTTGGCTTCTTTGATGGTCAAGCAATGGGTGGCACGGCACTGGCCGGGACTGATGCCTTATTACCGGCTGATGTTTAATGCTCTGGCCATTATATTATCTATCCCTCTGGCGGTGCTGGTTCTGCTATATCCCGGTGAACCGTTATGGCAGTGGCAGGGGCTGGGTTTCTATCTTACTTCGGCTCTGGCACTGCTGGCAATAACCGGCTTTTTTTATTCCTTAAACCATTACGATCTGTCAGAGTTCTGGGGCACAAGGCAGCTTAAAGAAGGTAACCAGAGCGTCCATGATCAGGAGAAATTTCAGATTTCACCCCTGCACCGTTATGTTCGGCATCCCTGGTATTTCTTTGCCCTGGTGATTATCTGGACCCGGGATGTATCCAGCATACAGCTGGTGGTTTATTTACTGGTCACTGCTTACTTTATCTACGGCTCCCGCCTCGAAGAAAAAAAGCTGATCGCTTACCATGGTGAGGTTTATAAAAAATACCAGCAGAAAGTCGCCGGTCTTTTCCCCCTGCCATGGAAAATTCTGTCCAGAGAGGAGGCTGATCAGTTACTCAGGGAGTATCAGCAGTTATAATCCCAAACAATCATCAGGCTTTTTTAAAAACACAACATACTATTAAACACGGGTAATAAATGACTATTGAAGAACAGGAACAAACGGAGAATATAAATGAGACTATGGTTGAAAATGTTCAGCTGCAGTTTATTGAGGCCATAAAATCCCAACAGCAGCTTGGACTTAGAAATGCCCGGATAATTCGTTATGGTGTGCTGATATTACTGGTGTTTTTTGCGTTGATTGTTTTTCTGGTCTGGTCACAGCAGCAGAATATTCAGAAAACCAATGCTTATATTGAAGATATGGCAAAGGGGGTGTCCTCCATGACCCGTGCCATTGAACAAATGCAGTCAAATATAGGCTCAGTGGAAAGCGGGATCAAACAGGTTGCCCGCCATACCCAGGCCATCAGCCATTCCATTATTCAGCCGGATAATTCAGTTGCGGTACTGACCCATATTGCTCAAACTGTTCAACTGATGCAGGAGGATGCCCACGGTTTCAGCGGCAGCATTAACAATATCAACTATAATCTGAAAAAAATTAACAAACAGATGCAGAGCCTTAATCGAAAACTCGGGATAATGGGGCAGGATGTTAACAGGATGCCGTCACCGACAAAAATGTTTCCATTTTAACTATCTCTTAACTTTAAACCTTAAACTTCTCTACCAGTTTTTCCAGCATCAGAGCCAGATCGGATAGCTGATGACTGGACTGGCTGGTTTCCTCAGCTTTTTCCCTGGAATATGTGGCATGATCGTGGATCTGCTGTATATTTTCGTAAATATTACGCGTGATAATACTCTGTTCTTCAGCCACGCTGACAATTTCATGGTTCTTGGTTTTAATGGTGGTTACCGACTCATTGATTTTCTGCAGTGCCTGTTCCGCCTGTTCGGCCAGTTCTGACGTTTTTCTGGAAACTTCTGTGCTCTGAGTCATTTTATCCACGGCCAGCGCTGAGTTCTTCTGTAATTTTTCAATAATTTCCTGAATCACCAGGGTAGATTCCTGGGTTTTCTGAGACAGCTGGCGTACCTCATCGGCCACCACGGCAAAACCGCGGCCATGCTCTCCGGCACGGGCGGCTTCAATGGCGGCATTCAAAGCCAGCAGATTGGTCTGTTCAGCAATTTCCTTAATGGTATGCAAAACCTTGGATATGTTCTGACTGTCTTCTGCCAGAGCCAGTGATATTTTACTGGCATCGGTGACACTGCCTGCCAGACTGCTGAGTTGTTGTGCCACTTTTTGGGTCATCTGATCGCCAAAATCGGCATCTTTCTGAGTTTCCAGTACGGCATTATCGGCATCCAGTGAACACTCGGAAACCCGGTTGGAGCTTTCTGACAGTTTTTGTGTCACTTCGGAGATTATTTCAATTTTCTGGTACTGTTCATTAACACTATTGAGTGTGTTTTCAGTAATATTGTTTAACTGACTGGAGGAGCCGGCCAGATCTTTACTGGCACTGGAGACATTGCTAAGTACGGTCTGAAATTCTTCCAGAAGGCTGTTAATTACTTTGGCGGTTTTACCAAACTCATCCTTACTGTCGACCTGTATCCTTTGGGTCAGATCATTATCCTGTTCAATAATATAAACGGTTTTACGAAATTCACTCAGCGGAGTAACCACGACCTTGCGGAAAATAAGAAAAGCAAAAACAATGGCGGCAATAAAAATAGACAGGCTCATTATAGTACCTGTCCACAGTGCGGAATCAATTTCCTCCTGCTCCTTTTCCATGGAATAGACAATACGCACAGCACCGATAAGGTTGCCTTCCTGCGTCTGGTGACATAACAGGCAGTTAACACCATTATAGTTTTTAGTCGCTTTCAGAGGCTTGAGATAAAACAGTACCGGTTTACCGTCCTGCTCCCCCCACTCAATAATTTCCTCACCCTGCATAACCCGCTCATCAAACTGATCCTGAACTTTATTTTCAGCACTATGGACAGTGCCGGGTAAATGGCCCTTGCCGTGCAACACCCGCAACTCAAGGATGGCAGGATTTCGCAGCACTTTATCTTTCAGGATCTGTTTGTTGCTAATGGTGCCGGTCAGCATCATGGTATTAAGGCTGTCAAAAAAATTAGTAACGGTACTTTGAGTCTGTTTTATAGCGTCTTCGTGGATCTGTTCAGACAGATGATTGCTGAAAAACCAGTTAGAAAACCCCATGGCCAATAAAAAGATAATGGCCAGCGGTAAAATAACCTTAATACCAACGGAGTAGCGGATGTCCTGTTTTTTCATAGTGTTTTTATTCGTCAGGGGCTAAAAGCTTAATAAAGGGATGAAAACTAATTAAAATGGTCTCTGATCAAAAAAATTAAAAAATAAGTTCAATAGTATTAACGGCTGTATTAGCAAATACTTAAGTATAGATTTCAGGATTATTGAAAAAAATACCCTCTGCACATTGCAAGTCCACAGGTAAAAGCATAAATTGATGCCAGTTAATTCAGTATAAAGGCAGCAGGAATAATATGAAAGTACTGGCCGGTGATATTGGCGGCACCAAAACCAACCTGGGTATTTTTGACGTTACTGATAATAACGGCAATAAACAGGTTAACTCACTTTATGAACAGACCTGGCAGAGCGGCAGTCATACCTCACTGGCCGACATCCTGAAACAGTTTCTGGTGCAGCCGCAGGTACATCCGCTCGCTGCAGATATACAATATACCTGCTTTGGCGTGGCCGGGCCGGTGCAGGATAATTGCTGCCAGGTAACGAACCTGCCCTGGGCGATTGACGGGGCGCAGCTCGCTAAACAGTTTGGTTGGCAAAAAACAGCACTGCTCAATGATCTGGAAGCCAATGCCTGGGGTATAGCGGCATTAAAGCCCGATGATTTTGTTGAGCTTAACCGGGGTAAAACGACACCAGGCAATGCCTCCATTATTGCCGCCGGTACCGGTCTGGGTGAAGCCGGGCTGTTCTGGAACGGGCGGCAGCATATCCCGTTTGCCTCTGAAGGCGGACATACCGACTTCAGTCCGGCCAGTGCAGCCGAGTACCGTCTGGCTGAATTTTTACAGCGTAAATATCCTGAGCATGTCAGCTGGGAGCGAATTGTTTCCGGTATGGGACTGGAGAATATTTATCAGTTTTTATGTCATGATCAGGGGGTGCAGCCGCCAGAGTGGCTGGCCGCAGCGATGGACAAGGGAGATGCCGCAGCCGAAATTTCCAGGGCGGCACAGGCAGGTAACGATCCGCTGTGTGTACAGGCACTGGACTCGTTCTGTTATTTCTACGGGGTGGAGGCCGCTAATCAGGCCTTAAAAATGATGTCTCGCGGCGGTGTTTTTCTGGGCGGCGGTATTGCGCCAAAAATCATAAAACAGTTACAATCAGGCCGGTTTATGGCAGGTTTTACCCGTAAAGGCCGCATGAGTCATTTACTGGAAGCCATGCCGGTTAAAGTGATAATGAACGATAAAACCGCCCTGTACGGGCCGGCCCTTTATGCCGCAGGGCCATTAAGCCGTTAAGTTGCAAATAAATGATTAAACAAGCCGGAAGCAATAATGAACGATAAAGTCCACTGGTATTACTACCCCAGTGCAGAAGAGGTAGCACGGGAGGCCGTAAAACATATTCTCGCAAAAGCTGAAGAAGCTATGGCCCGGCAGGGTAGCTTTAGCCTGGTACTGGCCGGAGGCACCACCCCGAAACGAATCTATGAACTGCTGGCCGAACAACCCCAGCCCTGGGACAAATGGCAGCTTTTTCTGGGGGATGAGCGCTGCCTGCCGGTGGATGATCCGGAACGTAACAGTCTAATGGTAGAACAGACCTGGCTGAACAAGGTTAATTTTCCGTCTGAAAATTTTCACCCCATTCCTGCAGAGCTGGGCCCGGAAGAGGGCGCCCGTCAATATGCTGAACAGATTGAAAATTATCTGCCCTTTAATATGGTACTGCTGGGTATGGGCGAGGACGGCCACACCGCCAGTTTATTCCCCGGACACGAGCATAACCCCACGGAACTGACCCATGCCGTTTATCACTCACCCAAGCCGCCACCGGAAAGAGTCACTTTGAGCCACAAGGCTCTGGCCCAAAGTGAGCACACACTTATTCTGGTAACCGGCAGCAGTAAAAAAACTGCTGTCAAACAATGGCTGGCCGGCGACCCTTTACCCATAGCCCGCATCAGAGCTTTAAACTGCGTCGATGTAATGCTTGACCCCGACGCCCGACCCTAAAATGAAGAACCTATAACCTATAACCTATAACCTATAACCTATAACCTATAACCTATAACCTATAACCTATAACCTATATGGACATATCCCGCATAATCGATCCTCTGAACAAAGCCCAGCGTCAGGCGGTCTGCTCAGAAGCACAAAATACCCTGGTACTGGCCGGTGCCGGCAGTGGTAAAACCCGGGTACTGGTGCATCGTATTGCCTGGCTGGTGCAGGTAGAAAATGTGTCTCCCTATAGCATTCTGGCGGTCACCTTTACCAATAAGGCGGCCGGAGAAATGCGTTTTCGTATAGAAAACCTGCTTAAAACACCAGTACGCAATATGTGGGTCGGTACCTTTCACGGTCTGGCTCACCGGCTGTTAAGAGCGCACTGGCAGGATGCCGATCTGGTGGAGAACTTTCAGATCATAGACAGTGATGATCAACTGCGTCTGATCAAGCGGATTATGAAAGAACTGGGTATTGATGACAAACAGAATCCGCCCAGAGAAGTGCAGTGGTTTATTAACGAAAGCAAGGACAATGGTCTGCGCTGTGAGCACATTAATGTCCAGGAACTGCATAACCGTGAATACATGCTGGACGTCTATCAGCAGTATGAGACTTTATGTCAGCGTACTGGTCTGGTGGACTTTGCTGAACTGCTGCTCAGAGCACATGAGCTATGGCTGAAACAGCCCCATTTATTAAAGCATTACCAGCAGCGTTTCAGTCATATTCTGGTGGATGAATTTCAGGATACCAATACCATTCAGTATGCCTGGCTGAAAGTCCTCAGCGGTAATAACCTGCCCGATACCCATCTAAATACCTTTGTGGTGGGTGATGATGATCAGTCTATTTACGGCTGGCGGGGGGCAAAAATAGAACATATCCGCGAATTTGAACAGGATTTTAAGGCCGGCAGCTGTGAAACCATTCGTCTGGAACAGAATTACCGTTCCACGGGTAATATTCTGGAAGCCGCCAATGCGGTGATTGCCAATAATACCGAACGGCTGGGTAAGGAGTTATGGACAGAAGACGGGGAAGGTGAACTATTACAGGTTTATCAGGCTTTTAATGAAATTGACGAAGCCGCTTATGTGGCCGGGCAGATAGAAAAATGGGTGGAAAAAGGCGGCAAACGCAGCGAAATAGCCATTTTATACCGCTCCAATGCCCAGTCTCAGCCCCATGAATATGAGCTGGTCAAACGCGCCATACCCTATCGGGTTTACGGCGGTCTGCGCTTTTATGAACGGGCGGAAATCAAGGATGCTCTGGCTTATCTGCGTCTGGTGGCTAACCGTCAGGATGATGCCGCAATGGAACGGATCATCAACGTACCCACCCGCGGTATTGGTCAGCGTACTATTGAGATGATACGCGCCGAAGCCAGAGCCACAGAGCAGCATTTATGGCAGACCGCAGCAGACATGATTGCCAATAAGCAGCTGACTGCCAGAGCCGCCGGTTCGGTACAGAAATTTCTGGACTTAATTGATGAAATGACCGCCGCAGTGAACGATGACAGTATGAGCCTGTCAGAACAGGTAGTACATATTGTTGAAGCCTCTCAGCTAAAGGAATTTCACGGTAAGGAAAATTCCGAACGGGCGCAGGCTAAAGTGGAGAACCTGGAGGAACTGGTTAATGCCGCCAAACGCTTTGATGATGAGGGTGATCCGTTACTTGAAGCGGTTAAGGACAGCCTGGAATTAAGTCATGCCAGTGATGTGCCTGAAGAGGCCGGCTCAATGTCACCGCTGGCAGAATTTCTGGCTCATGCCGCTCTTGAAGCCGGGGAAGGTCAGGCGGATGAATGGGAAGACTGTGTGCAGTTAATGAGTCTGCACAGCGCCAAGGGGCTGGAATTTGAGCTGGTGTTTTTATGTGGTATGGAGCAGGGGCTGTTCCCCCATAAAAATGCCCTGCAGGATTTTACCGGCGGCCGCCTCGAAGAAGAGCGCCGGCTGTGCTATGTGGGCATTACCCGCGCCCGCCAGCAGCTGCATCTGACCCATGCGGAAAGCCGCACCATTTACGGCAGAAGCGAACTGGCCTACCCATCCCAGTTCCTGACAGAAATCCCGGCATCATTAATCAGCCAGGTCAGAGCCGTAAACCAGAGCCCGTCTTTTACCACTGCCCGGAATAACTATAAGAGTAGTAGTCAGGGTGAAGAGAATGAAAACGGTATCAGCATTGGACAAAGAGTCACACATAAAAAATTTGGCGAAGGCACCGTGATTGATATAGAAGGCACAGGTGCCAGAGCCAGAGTCCAGGTCAATTTTGACTACGAAGGCACCCGCTGGCTAATGCTGAATATTGCAAAATTAGTATAAAACTGAAAATAAGGAACAACCCCAGGAGCAATAAACAATGAAAAGACGCGATTTTATTAAAGGTGCAGGCGCCGGTTCCGTAGCCGCCGCCGGCATGGTCAGCGGTATTAAAACGGCATCCGCAGCTAAAACCATTAAATGGAAAATGGTCACATCCTGGCCTAAAAACTTTCCCGGCCTGGGAACCGGTGCCAATTTCCTGGCCAGAACCATTAATGAAATGAGCGGCGGCCGGCTTAAGGTAAAAGTCTATGGCGCCAATGAAATTGTTCCGGCTCTGGAAGTGTTTGATGCGGTCTCCCGCGGTACCGCCCAGATGGGGCACAGCGGTGCCTATTACTGGAAGGGCAAGCATCCCGCTACCCAGTTTTTTACCTCTGTACCCTTCGGCCTGACCGCCCAGGAAATGAACGCCTGGCTGTATTACGGCGGTGGTATGCAGCTATGGGAAGAACTCTACGATCAGTTTAACCTGATCCCCAATGCTGCGGGTAATACCGGTGTACAGATGGGCGGCTGGTTTAATAAGGAAATTAACAGCATAGCGGATTTGAACGGTCTGAAAATGCGTATTCCCGGCATGGGCGGTGAAGTCCTGAAACGTGCCGGCGGAACCCCGGTCACCCTGCCCGGCGGTGAAATATACACCTCCATGCAGTCCGGCGCCATTGATGCGACCGAATGGGTCGGCCCTTATAATGATATGGCTTTCGGCCTCTATAAAGTGGCTAAATTCTATTACTACCCAGGCTGGCACGAGCCGGGGTCCACTATGGAAGCCATGATCAATAAAGATGCCTTCAATAAACTGCCCAAAGACCTGCAGGTAATAGTCCGTGCCGCCTGTAAGGTGGCCAATCAGGATATGCTGGCCGATTATACCGCCAGAAACAATCAGGCACTGCAGACATTGATCAACAAGCATAAAGTCGAGATGCGCCAGTATCCTGATGATGTCATTAAAAAGCTGAATGACCTGTCACAGGCCGTTATTGCTGATGTGGGCAAGCATGATAAATTGTCGGCAAAAATCTATAAATCCTATACGGACTTTAGAAAAAATGTTATGCAATGGAGCGCCGTTAGTGAGCAGGCTTATATGCAAGCCAGAGAAAACAGTTAAAAAACGGTTAAAACAGTATAACTAAAACAGAACAACAGCGGGGTATACAGGGGTTTATGCCCCGCTGTATAAAGAAAAAATAAAAATTTTTTAAAAAAAGAAGTATTTTTTTTAAAAAATATGTATAATCTGCACTCCCATCTAAACACAGATATGCCCAGGTGGTGAAATTGGTAGACACGCTAGCTTCAGGTGCTAGTGATCGCAAGGTCGTGGAGGTTCAAGTCCTCTCCTGGGCACCATTTTCAAAATATATCCCTCTAAATTTTGTCATTTAAAGCATAAATTTGCACTTTGTGCAGTTTTATCCTTTAAAAAAACCTCTTTAGCTTGTTTTGTTTGTAAATGTCAATGGAATCAGATAGCTGACATTTGAGAATTATTTTTAACGGTAAAAAACCACCCCAAACTGGATGTTCAGGATTTTTTTAAACTAACGAAATAAATGAAAAAGCAGTCATTCACTGCTGGTATGCCCCTTCAGACAAACTGATTATTTGAAAAGCTGACTATGGGTACCAAGTCTTAAAAAAGTTATTTCTTCATTTGAGCAAAGATAAATAACCAACATATCACCACCAAGATGAAATTCTCTACAATCCTGATATTCACCATTTAAGTCGTGATCTTTTGATTCTGGTGGCAACGGTTTATTTAATCGTAAACATTCAGAAAACTTTATGAACTTGGTAAATTGACCATCCGTAAGTTTGGTTTTATTCCAATCTTTTAGGAACTGTTTGTGTCTTCTGAGTTTCATTTAAGCTCATCTATGGAGTAGTCATCCACATTTTTACCCTGACGAGCCTCTTCTATCACTGATTTAGTCAGTTTGTTAGGAATTTTCACTTCAAATGGAAGCCCTTTATTTAAAGTAACTTGATGCAAAAATAAATTAAATGCTTCACCCATTGTTATGCCTAATTGGCTAAAAATACGTTTGGCTTCGTCTTTTGCCGCTTTGTCCAGTTTGACGCTGGTTGTTTCTTTAATCACTGTGCCAGACATGATCTTTACCTACATAATAATGCTATAGTATTATTATAGAACGTAAATTTTTTAAAACAAGTTTAAATCAACATTATAAAAAACCATCCTGGAGCACTGGATTTAGGCGGTAAAGGTTTTACCGAGACGGATATAGCCGTTTTTATAACGCATGGTCAAGACACTATGCAATACGATCCCGGCTTTGTATTCGGTCGTCTTGGAGGGGGTTGGCAATGACTTACCGGTGTGATTTAACGTACATCTCCAGCACCTCATTAAGACGAGTCTGCCAGCCTTTGCCAGTGGCACGAAAATATTCAAGCACATCATCAGACAGGCGGATGCTGATGGCTTTTTTTGTTTTATCAGCTTTTGGTCTGCCTCTGTTGGCCTTTAAAAATTATAGTGGACCCTGAAAACTGAACAAGCATTTAAGATATAATATCAGAAATTCAGGAGAACAAAATGAGCAAGAAA
>JALTKC010000515.1 GCA_027076245.1 Gammaproteobacteria bacterium | reverse complement strand
ATCCTGCACCTCGGGCTGATTCAGAATCAGGGTCTTCATACGGTGACAGAACGGACATTCCTCCTGTTCGAAAAACAACCAGATACCTTTTTTGCCCTGATCTTTGGCATCTTCCAGGTCATCCTGAAGGTTACCAAGCGTTTGCTCAAAAAAATGGGTAGCCGGATCTCTGGGTAAAGCAGCACTCGCCATACCCGTTGCTATCAACAGGTATGACAGAAAAATTACATGAAAGACTGATCTCATTTTCATCTGGTTACTCATTACTTTATTGAATAAACACCATTGCTGGGTTATACATGTTATATCATAAGCATGCCTGCTACGGCAGACGCCACCCGGATTTTAACAGGGTATTTTGCTATTATATCACCCTGAATTCAGACAGGCTGCACATCCAACAGTTTCACAGGAAATAAAAAATGACTATTATTCAACAGGATGACTTCATAGATAGCATTGCAGATGCATTGCAATTTATTTCCTATTATCACCCTGCTGATTTTGTCCAGGCCATGTCAAAAGCCTGGGAGCTGGAAGAATCACCCGCTGCCAAAGATGCGATTGCCCAGATCCTGATCAACTCACGCATGTGCGCCCTCGGGCATCGTCCTATTTGTCAGGATACCGGTATCGTCACGGTCTTTCTGAAAATCGGCATGGATATCCAGTGGCAAACAAAGCTCAGTGTTGATGAAATGGTCAATGAAGGTGTGCGTCGTGCTTATGTGCTACCTGAAAATTTACTCCGTGCCTCTGTTGTCAGTGACCCGGCCGGTAGCCGAAAAAATACCGGCGACAATACACCCGCCGTTATTCACACAGAAGTCGTGCAGGGAAATACCATTGAAGTCATTGTCGCTGCCAAAGGGGGCGGTTCTGAAAACAAGGCCAGATACACCATACTCAACCCCAGTGACAGCATTGTCGACTGGGTACTTGAAACCATGCCTACGCTGGGTGCTGGCTGGTGTCCGCCCGGTGTTATCAGTCTTGGCATTGGTGGTACCGCAGAAAAAGCCATGATACTGGCAAAACAGGCCATGATGGAACCCATCAATATTCAGGAACTGATCAAAAAAGGGCCATCCAGTACTGTTGAAGAACTACGTCTGGAACTGTATGAAAAAATAAATGCACTGGGTATCGGTGCGCAAGGGCTGGGTGGGCTGACAACTGTACTGGATGTCAAAGTGATGGACTACCCGACACATGCTGCATCAAAACCGGTGGCACTGATACCTAACTGTGCGGCGACCCGCCATGCCCACTTCACACTGGATGGCAGTGGCCCTGCAGTACTCACCCCTCCTACACTGGATAGCTGGCCTGAAATTGAATGGGACCCAGGCCAATCAAGACAGATCAATCTGGATAACATCAGTGAAAAAGATATCCTCGACTGGAAACCCGGTGAAACCCTGTTACTCAGCGGCAAAATACTCACCGGCCGGGATGCTGCACATAAACGTATTGCCAGCCTGCTTGATGCAGGCCAGCCGCTACCGCAAGGGCTGGACTTTAAAGGGCGCTTTATCTATTACGTCGGCCCTGTAGACCCGGTCGGTGATGAAGTGGTAGGCCCGGCGGGCCCGACCACGGCAACACGCATGGACAAGTTTACTGAAATGATGCTGGCAAAAACCGGCCTGCTCGGCATGATAGGAAAAGCGGAACGCGGCCCTGCTGCTATTGCAGCGATAAAAAAACATAAATCCGTATACCTGATTGCAACCGGCGGAGCTGCCTACCTGGTATCCAAAGCAATACGTGCTTCACGTATTATTGCATTCGAGGAAATGGGGATGGAAGCCGTCTACGAATTTGAAGTCAGGGATATGCCGGTTACCGTTGCCGTAGACAGCAATGGCACTTCTGTACACCAGACAGCCCCGCTTGAATGGCAAAAACGTATTGGCAAAATCCCTGTTACATTCACCCGACCAGAAACAAAAAATGACTAACGCTTTCTGGAAAATCAAACAACTGAAAGAAATGAATGACCAGGAATGGGAATCACTCTGTGACAAGTGTGGCCGCTGTTGCCTGCATAAACTTGAAGATGCAGAAACAGATGAACTGCATTTTACCCAGGTTGTTTGCCAGTTATTTGATATTGATCGTTGTCAGTGTTCTGACTATGAAAACCGTTTCAGTCATGTGCCTGACTGCATTTCACTCCGAAGTGATCTTGAAGCAACCCGGCACTGGCTACCGTCCACCTGTGCGTACCGCTTGTTATCGGAAGGAAAAGAACTGCCAGACTGGCATCCGCTTGTTACAGGTACACAAGACAGTGTTACAAACGCCGGGAAAAGCATTCGTCAATTTGCTATTGCTGAAGAAGATGCTGATGATTTGATGCATTACATAATACATTCGCTTTAGGGAACCTCTGATCGGTTCTGCTTACCCGCCCTGTGCCCCAATAGCCACTGATCAACAATATAAGGCACAAGTTTCGTAGCCTTGCCCCTGTGCCAGCGATAGCCATAAGGCTTTTTTTCCAGATCCAGCGAAACAATATTCTTGTCTGCATGAAACCGTGCCTTACTCAAAAGACGGGCAGCTGGAAAAACAGTTAACGAAGTACCAATAGCCAGAACCTTCCCTGCACTCATTAAATGTAATCCGGCTGAGCCCTCGTTTTCAA
>JALTKC010000514.1 GCA_027076245.1 Gammaproteobacteria bacterium | reverse complement strand
GTAAATAAGCCTCATAACAGGATAAATACTAATTAAAAGCCACTCTGAAAATGACTGTTTGACAAATCCTGAGCAAAGGTGATTTTCAATTGCCTTTTGCCTGTAATTTCACAATAAACCGTCTGGCCATTTTTATAGGTCGTGATTTGGGGTAAGGGTTTATTGTTTTCCAGTAAGGAAGGCTGCATGGCCACCAGGAATAGGTCTTCTTTGTGGCTGGCTGAGGGTTCCACTTCAAGCCTCCAGTGGCCGGGTTCTACATTTCGTTTACGTTGTTCAATTTTTAAAACCTGGCCTTTTCCATCGTAGTTAATCCCATCAATATAAAACTCCATACCTTTACCGCCGATTTTATTAACCAGTGGCTTTTTGGGAAGTAATATTTGTCCTTTCAGTCTGCCGCCCTGCATTCTGGTTTTGGGGTTAGCCGGAGTGTTAATTTCAAAAAAGTTATTTTTAATCAGCGGTTCCTGTAAAGAATGCAGCAGCCATTTTTTTCTGAAACTGGCCTTATACGCATTGATTTTGTCAAAAATAATAATAAGGTCATTGTTTTTGTCGTAAACCAATACTCTCTGGTATTGCTTCACCCGCCGGGAGCGGTGGGCAAAGGTGCCCTCGCCTGAAAGGTTGTTGGTATAGGCTGGTGTCAGATTGGCAATGGCCATAATAACATTATCCTTTTCAATGACCTTTTCCAGTGTGGCTGTATGATAAATATCAGACTGGTTCAGCCAGTCCTGTAAATCCAGCGGAGCACTTTTCCCCCAGCCGGAACCGATGCGCCTTTGACCACCGTCATTGGCTATTTCTCTTGGAGGAGGCTGTTTTTTTGAATCTTTCTTTTTCTTAACCGGCATAGGAATGGTGTCATCCGGATCGGTGATGGTGACAATATTATGGGCAATGCTCTGATAGGTATAGTTAAAATGGTGATCAGAACCGTATTTAGGCCCGTAAAGACCGCTGTCTATGGCCAGGGCACCGCCTTTAAAAATGGTAAATGCTCCCTGATCAAGGTGAGAGTGAGACCAGTAATTATCACCCGCTTTAAAAGTGACATAGGTGGCGTCTTTATCCCAGTTGCTTCTGGATACAATCAGTCCGATACCGTCAAAAATTTTAGTGAGCGGCAGTGTCTCGTTTGCATGTTTATCAATAAGGCTCGGATCGGTGAGCGGCCCCCAGGGCCAGGAGGTTGGGATGATTTCTGATGGTGGTTTTATATTATAGGCTGCTTCATGACGAAACTCGATGGCCAGAGGCAGTTGATCCGGTACCATTTTATCAAAAAAACCTGCATCGCCCCATCTAAAATGAGTACCATCGGGACGGGTTCTGTACACCAGGAAGTCAAGAAAGCCCCTGATACCGGGAATTTGTTTAAAATAATCTTCACCCGTAGCGGCTCTCCACATGGTTGGTACCTGGTATATGGCCTGGCCAATGCCGATACCGATATATTCTCCGCCTTCATGCCAGCCACCGTTTTTGCCCATAATCTGTTTCCATACCGGGACGACCCGGTTAACCCAGTAGTCGTAGGTAAAACGCATGCAGGTGTCTTCTGACTCAGGAATATCTTTATGCAGAGACAGGGAGGCCGCTATCAGTGCCTGAAAAGGGCTGTTGTATAAAAATACATTGTATGGAGAAAGTTTCATTTCATCTCTAATAATTTTTATCTGGTAGTCGCAAGCTTGTTTGACCTTGTTTCTTAGTTGTTGGCGTTGTTTGGGGGACCACTGAGCATAGAGCCAGTCATAAGCCTGGGCAATGGGTTTGGTCTGAACACTGCCTCGGCCGGTAAATTCCAGGGCCATCAGCTTTTTATGCAGTTTGTTCAGGTTAATTTCACCGGGGAAAGCATAGGCAATAAGAATTTGAGAATATTGCTTGTCTCGTTTGGCATGAAACCGGTGCTGGTTAAAAAATTGCGGGTTTTGTTGTAAGAGTTTTTGAATGTCTTCATCCGTTGGGGCCGGCAATCTGGGGTGCTGTATTTTAAAATCGGGCAGGTAAACTCTGGGTAACTCACTGAGTTCGGGCAGCTGATATTCCTGGGCCGCTTTGAATTGACTGAGCAGTAACAGAGAAAAAACTCCCACAATAAGAACAGCAGGCAGGGCAAATATCAGTATCCTGGTTTGTTGGGCAGTATTTTCTTTTATGAGAGATTTTATGGACTTTAGTGTCATGTTCCCCAGATTTTCGGCCCATACAGAAAAAGGAGCAGAGAATTTAAGTCCAGTACTGAGAATGGCAATAAAACCAGAATAGACAAGGCTCCAGCGGAAAAATAATGCTCCATTGCTTAATAGTTGCTTTCTATCCGGTCCTAATAAAAACTGAATGGCGGAAAATACGGTATCGTGTTTAATAATGACACTTTCCAGCCCCTGGTTCAGCAGCAGCCATCCGGCGGGTATGGCAAAGAGGGTGACCAGGATTCGTAAAGGTATTGATAATGGTCTCCTACTGATGGGGTGGGCCAGAATGGCTGCATTTAGGCCGGCTAATAATAGTATAAGATAAAGAAATACAGTTCCGCTGATGCCATACGGGGTTGATGCTGCAATGAGTTCAGTCAGGTTGTCCGTTACCGCCCAGTCAAAAACGATGGCCTTACATAAGATTATCCAGGGGATGGTTAACA